>NZIT01000080.1 GCA_002691725.1 SAR116 cluster bacterium
TATTCCTGCGCTGATAGCAAAATCGGAGAGCACCGACAGCAAATGGCTGGCCGCCGCAGATGCTATTCGGACAACCGATACTTTCGCTAAAGCCGCCAGCCGCCAGACCAACATTGGTGATACCAACATCACCATTACCGGCATCGCCAAAGGCTCGGGGATGATTGCCCCTGATATGGCCACCATGCTTTGCTTTATTGCAACCGACGCTGATCTGCCATCGGCAATTCTGCAAGATGTGCTGTCACGCTTCACCGACCAAAGTTTTAATGCCATAACCGTAGATGGGGATACCTCAACCAGCGATACGGTCATCATGGTAGCCACCGCAAGCGCGAAGCACCCGCCTGTTGCCTCTGCTCATGATGATGTCTTGGCTGATTTTTGTGAGGCGCTGAAAAGCCTGATGGTAGAGCTGGCAACCTTAATCGTTCGTGATGGCGAAGGCGCCACGAAATTAATCCAGATCAATGTTAGCGGGGCAGATCATGATGCGGCCGCTAAACGCATTGGATTGACGATTGGCAATTCACCACTGGTCAAAACTGCGATTGCTGGCGAAGACGCCAATTGGGGACGGATTGTCATGGCGGTTGGCAAATCTGGCGAAAAAGCCGATCGTGACAGATTAGAAATTGCTATTGGCGGTGTTGCGATCACCCGTGATGGGATGTGTCGGCCTGATTACGATGAAAGCATGGTGACTGCCCATATGAAAGGTGATGAGATTTGCATTGACGTCAATCTCAATATCGGGGCAGGGCAAGCGACAATCTGGACATGTGATCTGACCCAGCAATATATTATTATCAATGCAGATTATAGAAGCTAATGCCGCAACAGCCTAAAAATCCGAAATCATTGGCAAAACCGCAATTATTAGTCAGCGCCGCCGCCTTAATTGATAGTGATGGCAGAGTGTTGCTAGCCAAGCGTCCAGAAGGCAAAGCCATGGCCGGGTTGTGGGAGTTTCCGGGCGGCAAGGTTGAGCCGGGCGAGACCCCTGAAAAGGCCCTGATCAGAGAGCTGAAAGAGGAGCTGGCGATCAATACAATCACGTCATGTCTGGCGCCATTGGCGTTTGCTAGTCATGATTATGATGATATGCATCTGATCCTGTTGCTTTATGCGTGCAGGCGCTGGCATGGGCAAGCTATCCATCAAGAAGGGGGTGAGATCGCATGGGTGAGAGCCCCGCGGTTACGCGACTACCCCATGCCGGCTGCGGATATTCCGTTAATATCCATGCTTCAGGATTGGCTTTAAGGCTGGCTTTAGGATACGGCTAGTCTTGTTGATTATCCTGATCTGAGTTTAGAAAGTCCCCTAAATGCACTTCTGCTGACCCCGGTTTAAGCGGTTTTGGCTGATCAGGTGATGGCGACCATGCGGTTAATGTGATCAGCTCAATCTCCGCGCTGATCCGTTGATCATCGGTTTGAAAGCGGTCTTGATAGAGCTTTATAGCCTGCATCATTGTATCTTTTCTGGTCATATGGTTAGCTCGCCCCAATAGCGCATTAGTCTCCCCCATTTGCCGCAATTCGCGCATCATATGAAAGGGATCAGGCCAAGTAATCGAAAGCGTGTCACTATCAGCAACCGGCAAGCCAAAGCCCGCCCGCCCAAGCAAGCCGCCTAAATCACGGATATCAGCCATTGGTAAAACGCGAGGCGATAAGCCGCCAGCGGTTTGGCTTTCCGCCTCAGCAAGACATGACCGCAAGCCGCTAAAGCTCACCCCTCCTGCCATTGATAACAGCAGTAATCCATCAGGCTTAAGCCATTGCCGCATCCGCGCCAGCATCCCCGGCAAATCATTAACCCAATGCAGTGAGAAGGCCGACATAATGGCATCAAATGTCGCCTCACCAAACATCATATTATCATAATCAACAACACATGATGGTGTATCAGCCGCCGTGTAGCGCGCCATACCATGCGCTGGATCAGCGCAAATCACCCGATCAACTTTTCCTGATGCAAGGGCCGCTTTGGTCATTTCACCATGATGTGAGCCTAGATCAAGGACAAGCGGGAAATGGCGTTTAACGATCTCCAGGCGATCAGCCAATCGGTCGGCGGCAGCTTGTTTAAGAAAATTGACATTGCCAAACCCGGCGGCGGCGCGTTCACGATGCCGGCGATGGGCAAGCGTATCAATTAATTGAGGAACATGTGCGGTCATGGCTGTCGTCACTATCAAGAGTTATATTATCATAACATGCCTTGATCATAAAAACACCGCTGCATTAGGGTTTTATTAATCTTTTGCAGGCATAATATGTTTTATGTGTGCTTGGTCATCTCTTATTCGTCATGAAACTTATCGTGGCATTAACCTGCTTATTCCCCCACAATGCCCAGCCTGTCATGCGATTATTGATGATGATGGGTTATGTGGGCAATGCTGGTCACAGATTAAACGCATAGCGCCGCCATTATGCCAGCAATGCGGCAAGAGATTTGCCTTTACCAATGCCTTTAGCGATGGGGATAATCGGTGTGGACGTTGCCTGACTGCGCCACCTGATTTTGATCATGCTATTGCTGCGTTCAAATATAATGCGATGTCACGCCTGCTCATTCTGGGCTTGAAATATGCGAGGCGTCATGACGTTACCCCAACCATGGCACGCATGATGGCTAATGCTGGCGCTGAATTACTGGATAAATCAGACTGGATTATTCCTTTGCCCTTGCACTGGACACGCTATGTTCAGCGGGGCTTTAATCAATCGGCAGAACTGGCGCGAGCGGCAATGAAAGCCGCCAATATTGCCAACCGAAAATATCGCCCTGATATCCTCAAGCGGATGAAGAAAACCGAAAGCCAAGGCTATAAAACTCGCAAGCAGCGGCGGCAAAACCTGCAAAGCGCGTTTCGGGTAACTGATAAATCCAGATGCTTAAATGGTGCCTCAGTGGTGATTATTGATGATGTTCTGACGACAGGGGCAAGTCTATCATCAGCGGCAAGGTGCTTGAAAAAGGCGGGCGCAAAAGAGGTTGCTGTTCTTATCGCTGCTCGTGTAGGTTAGCATGATAGCCAATAACGAAATAACGAAATAGCGCGACATGTTATTACAGATTGCTAATTGCCAATATACTGCCCTTGCTGATGATCAGGCTACCTGTGCGATCGTTCTGCCAATGATAGCAGAGGCGGCAAATAAAGGCGCTGATTTGATCTGCCTGCCCGAATGCGCCAGCCGTCTTGATCCGAACAGCGCCTCATTGATGGCCAATAGCCAGACAGAAGATAACAGCATCAGCCTGGCCATGTTTCGAGAGGCCGCAAGAACACATAAAAAATGGGTGCTGGTTGGCTCTATTTTGCTGAAATCAGAAACCCGTGATGACATGATGGTTAATCGTGGGTTCTTGATTACCCCTGATGGTGATATCCGCGCGCGTTACGATAAAATCCATATGTTTGATGTATCGGTTAATGATGGTCAAACCTATCACGAATCGCGCCGCTTTATTGCTGGTGATACCTCTGTTCTAGTCAATATAGATGGCTGGCGACTTGGCATGACCATTTGCTATGATCTGCGCTTTCCTTATCTGTATCGTCAGCTGGCACGTAACGGTGCTGATGTTATTACCATTCCTGCGGCTTTTACCAAAGTCACCGGCATGGCGCATTGGCATAGTCTGATGCAAGCAAGAGCGATAGAAAATGCTGTCTTTATTGTCAGCCCAGCGCAATGCGGCACCCATGCTGGTGGCCGCCAGACCTATGGTCATGCGTTGGTGGTTGATCCTTGGGGCAAGGTGCTAAGCGATGCCGGAGAGCATCCGACATTGACCGTAACATCTGTTGATTTGGATGCGGTTCAGAAAGCGCGCGCGGCTATTCCGTCATTAACGCATGACCGGGAGGATGATATTCGGCTAGATATCGTCTGAGCCGAATTGAAGATATTTGGCGCGCCGATCAGCGATCAGCTCTTGGCTTGATTTGCCGTCAACCTCAGCCAGTTCACTGGCAATCGCATCACCCAGGTTTTTGATAGCCGTATCAGGATCACGATGCGCCGCGCCCAATGGCTCAGACACGATGGCATCAATAACGCCAAGCGACATCATGTCTTTAGCGGTGAGCTTTAATGCCTCCGAGGCGTCTTTGGCATGATCAGCGCTCCGCCATAAAATAGACGCGCAACCTTCGGGTGAGATAACCGAATATACCGCATGTTCAAACATGATGACGCGGTTTCCTGTTGCCAGCGCGATCGCACCACCAGAACCGCCCTCACCAATAATAGCGGAAATCAATGGTGTTTTCAGATTAAGACAGGCCTGAATAGACCTGGCAATCGCCTCAGCCTGCCCGCGTTCCTCAGCCCCCCGGCCAGGATACGCGCCGGCGGTATCAACCAGCGATATGACAGGCAATCCATAGCGGCCAGCCAGTTCCATCAGCCGCCGCGCCTTACGATATCCTTCAGGCCGAACCATCCCAAAATTGCGCTTGATGCGATCTTCGGTTGTATGCCCCTTTTCCGTGCCAATAATAGCCACCGGCTTATCACGAAAGCGGCCAAGACCCGTAATTAAGGCATGATCTTCACGATAATTACGATCACCTGCCATGGGAATGAAATCGGTAAACAGATTAGCAATAATCGTGGTGATTTTTGGACGATCAGGATGCCGCGCAACCTGAACCTTTTCCCATGGTTTTAGCTGAGCATAAGCTTGAGTCAGCTCTTTGGTAATCTTTGACTGAAGTCGGCTAACCTCATCAGCGATATTAATCTCACCTTCGGAGGACAGATGCCGCAATTCTTCTATCTTGCCTTCCAGAACAGCAATAGGTTTTTCAAAATCAAGAAATTGACGCATATCTCATCACCATTAATATATAGTTAATTATAACCGCATCAGGACTCATCAGCAAGAGGATGCGTATCCTTTACTAATCCCATGAGCCGATCATCACGGGTTTTTGTATAAATCTCCGTTGTCGAAATATCCGAATGACCAAGCAAAACTTGCAGTGACCGCAGATCAGCGCCTCGATTAAGCATATGGGTCGCAAAGGAATGACGCAAAACATGTGGGCTGATTTTATCCGGGTCAATACCGGCTTTAATGGCCAGCTCTTGCAGTAAAGTATAGATTTTCTGACGGCTAATCGGTTTACCCTGCCGCCCTGACGGAAACAGCCAGCGCAAGGTTAAATTGGCTGGCACTTGGTCACGTTGCTCAATCCATGCGGTTGCCACTTGCAAAGCGGTTTCGGTCAAGGCGACCATGCGTTCTTTTTTGCCTTTGCCCGTGATGATCAGCGTCTTTCGGCGATGCCGAAATGGCGATACCTCAAGCTGACATAACTCACTCACTCGACAGCCTGTGGCATATAATATCTCAATAATCGCCAGCATCATGATGCCGTGCGTGCTATTATCTTTCTCAGCTGTATGGATAAGCAACATCAGCTCATCTTCGCTCAGACTTTTGGGAAGCGAGGCGCCTTGTTTTGGTCTGTTAATTAACTGAAACGGGTTATCTTTGCGCTTTTTCTCAGCCACCAGAAATGCCATAAACCCCTTAATAGCGCTTATTCGGCGTGACAAAGACGCAGCCGATAGCTGATCCGCCCAATCCACCATTGAGGCTCTGACCATAGCAAGCGATACGGTTATGATGCTTTGCTTGCGCGCCTCTAAAGCCACCGCAAATTGTTCCAGATCAGATTGATAGGCTGCGATGGTGTTATTAGCAATTTGCTTCTCCGCTTTCATTGCAGTCAGATAATCTGTGATTAAATGGTGATGCGCCGGGCTAATCTCTAATGGGTTAGCTTGCTGTGCCATTGCTTTCCTCATCAGCCAAATCCTTAGCGCTGATATCCTTAGCGGCATATAGAGCGCGATAAGCTCCCCATGCGCGCATGATATCAACCGCGAATTGGCGACTTTCTTCAACCAAGCCAGCATCATAAAGCGCTTTCGCCAGAACCGCTGCGTCATCACGGCTTAACTCATGCAAGGGGGTATTTTGAAGAATAGCGGCAAGCATCAGCACCGTTTCCGCCGGACGATCACGCGCCGGATGTTGAGACAGCAGCACCATTTCAGGATAGGCCAGAACAACTGATCCAGAAGCCAGATTAGGACGATTGGCAAATTGGTCAATCGCGGCTAGTGGCTCTACCGAGACGCCAACGCTGTTAAGCAAAGGCATAGCATCCTGTGCATTGATATTGCGCAACATATCTTGCGAGATATAGCCAGCCATAACGTCAGATGCCAGCTGTTGCCATGCCACATGATCAGGGCCGGTGATGATATCAGCAGGCAGGGGATAATCAGCAATGACGAGCAGCATGACAGCTTGATTGACTTTCAGCCGCGTTTGTTCATTTTCGGGTGTCAGGTCAGTGATCGCATCAGCCAGATGCGGCGCCCATATATCAAGCGCCTCAGCGCCTATGCGGCCAAAGTCATGCTCAAGCGCCATCAGTGTCATATCTAATTTTTCGACAGCATTTTCGGTTGATAACAAGCTATGCCACAACATAATGCGCTGGCTAGCCTCAGTGAAACGATCTTTATCAAGGTTGGTCTGATCGGTAAATTGCGTCATCGCCAACGACAAATTAATCGCATTTTGCGGAATATAAGGCCATTCGATCATCTGTTCTTCTATTGGTTTAAGCCGCAAATGCTGATTAACGCCGAACTGATAATATGCTGTTTCAGGATTGAGGTAGCCTAATTGGCTTAGGCTCTGGCTCAATTCTATGGGCATATTTTGCCGGTTATCCAGCGAGATCATAATATTGTCTAAATCCATCAATGCCATATTCAGGCCCGTTGGCACAATCGGCGCATCCATTTTAGCAGTGGTGCCATCAATGCGGGCGCGCAGAACATTAAAAAATAGCTCATCCTCAATGCCGCGCTCTTGGAGCAAATCAAGCTGAAAACTGGCCAGCGAATCTTCACCCGATAACAAGGCACAGAAAATCTGAACCTTGGATAAATAATCATTATCCAAAGATGAATTAAAGGAAAGCTCCCGCAAGCGATCGACTTTCAGGCATACTTTAGCATCATTTTTTGTGATCAGATCATGATCAATGGAAACCATTGCCCATGATGCCCATTTCTCATCTTCGGGGAGCTGCCGGGCTAATTGCACCAGCGCCTCCGATAAGCCCTGATCACGCAGCCATTGGAGCTTATGGTTTACAAAAATATCAGCATTTTGGGTTGCCCCTTTAGGCGGGATCGCGCGTGAGATCATGACATGCCGCAACATGTCATCAAGCCGCTGTGATGATAGGCGTGCAGGCAGGCGTTCCATCAACAGAATGACGTCAGAGGCCTCACTGTTTTGCCACATAGTTCGGCTTAAAACCCCTCGCGCTTCGGTATCAATGCCAATGGTGGCGAGCATGACCCCCTTGGGGTCTTTATTGCTAAGCGAAACCGAAGGCACACTGCGGTTGGATGTGATCGCTGTTTGCACATCCGCCCCATCATCATTTATCCCGCTATCATTTGTCTTTTCCGTATTTGCCTGGGGGAAAATAATATCATCGTCATTTTGGAAAATACTCGCCCCTGTCGCATCAGTGTCATCCGTACTGTCCAGATCAAATGAAAATTGCGAAATATCTTGATCCGTTTGCGTTACGCTTTCAAGTGACACTGTTGCGGGCGCATCAGCTTCAACGCCTAATTGACCTGTGATATCAAGCGCACCATCAGATTGCGCTATCGCCATCCCATATGGCATGACTAAGCATGCAATCATCCAACTATATTGATATTTGATGAAAGCTTTCTTTCTACTAACCATCCTAAAACCCCATTCTTTTCCACCAAAACGATATTCTTTATCATGATCATTGCTGACAATGCTAACAGATAGCATTATAAAGCTATTATGTCGGTAATGAGGCAAAAAACCAACAATGTCGCGATACAATATCGTGATAAAATGAATACTGATGTGTTTTATGGAGGCAAAACCCTTGGCCAATCAAGACGAAATGGCTGACCATCTGATCAATAAAATGACCCGGAATATTGTTCTGGTAGGTCATATGGGATCAGGTAAGACCAATGTTGGTCGCCTGCTTGCGCAAAAACTTGAGCTCAATTTTGTCGATAGCGATAAGGTCATTGAAGATGTGGCAGGGATTAGCATTGTTGATATTTTTGATCTTTATGGCGAAGATGAGTTTCGCAAGCTGGAATTGCGTGAGATTGCAACATTGCTTGACCAACGCCCCTTTCAGATCATATCTGTTGGTGGCGGTGCCTTTGTCCAGCCAGATTGCCACAAAATCATTAAGGAAAAAGGGCTTTCGATCTGGCTTCAGGCCGCACCAGAAACATTAGTCTCCAGGATGAGTAATTTTTCTAGCCGCCCTTTATTAAAAGACAAAGACCCATTAACTGTATTGAAACAATTATCAAAGAAACGTGATCCTTATTTTGAAAAAGCTGATCTGATCGTCAATACGGACAGATTGGAATTAACCGATTCAACGCAAAAAGTCATGGATAGCCTAGACCATTTCATAAACCAGCAAACAGGATCACCATCATGACATCGAGTGATCATATTCTTGCCAGTGATGGCTTGGTCAATGTCAACTTGGGTGAGCGCAGTTATGACATCACGATAGGCCATGGCATCCTTGCCAAAGCGGCGGATATCCTGGCGCCATTTATCACTGGAAGAAAGGTCATTATTGTTGCTGATGAAGCGGTTACTGAGCCTTGGTTGACTGGCCAGATTGGACAGATTGGGCTGACTGGCCAGATTGGGCTTGAGGCATCGCTGGCACCGATAGCAACGTGCCATTCTATCACCACATCAGGCGGTGAGGCAGCAAAGTCTTTCACGCGCTATGCTGAGCTGATGAATAATGCGCTTGATCTTGGCATAGATCGCCAGACCGTTATCATTGCGGTAGGTGGCGGCGTTATTGGCGATTTAGCCGGATTTATGGCGGCTAGTCTGTTACGCGGCTGTGATTTTATCCAGATACCGACCACATTATTGGCGCAAGTCGATAGTTCTGTTGGCGGCAAGACAGGCATTAATGCAAATGCCGGGAAAAATTTGGTTGGCGCGTTTCATCAACCAAAAGCTGTGCTAATTGATACCGCCTGCCTGAGCACATTGAGTGATCGTGAGATGCGCGCTGGCTATGCTGAGGTTGTCAAATATGGTCTGCTGGGTGATGCTGCGTTCTTTGACTGGCTAGATACCAACGGCGCGGCTATCCTCAGCCAAGAGCCTGATATTCTGGCTGAGGCGATCAGGCGATGTTGCCAAGCCAAGGCAGATATTGTGGCCGCCGATGAGAAAGAAGCCGGATTACGGGCATTGCTTAATCTTGGCCATACTTTTGCTCATGCTTTTGAAGCTGAGGCCGGATATGACGGCCGCTTGCTGCATGGTGAGGCGGTGGCGGCGGGCATGTGTCATGCCTTTGCTTTATCACGCCGGCTAGGTCTGACAGACGGGCAATCCTGTCATCGGGTGGCTAACCATTTAACGAAGCATGGTCTGCCATCCTGGCGCAGTGATCTGCCATATGATGTGGCACATGCCAGTGCTGACCAGCTCATTGATCACATGACCAAAGATAAAAAAGCTAGTGATGGCCAGCTTAATTTTGTGCTTGTTCGCGGCATTGGTGATGCGTTTGTTGAAAAAGGCATATCACGCGCCGATGTCAAAGCCGTGCTTGATGCCAATACTATGAATGATAGCATTATGGATGATAGCATTATGAATGAGGACATGACATGACCATGTTATCCTTAATCATCACTGCCGTGATTATCATTATTTTGCTGGTCGCATCAGCCTTTTTTTCAAGCTCAGAAACCGCCTTAACCGCCGCCTCAGAAGCACGCATGCGCGCCCTTGCCGCGAAAGGCAATGATCGGGCATCCGCATTTGAGCGCCTTAGTCAGCATCGTGATCTGCTGATCAGCAGTTTGTTGATCGGCAATAATCTGGTTAATGTATTGGCGACATCATTGGCTACTAGCGTCATGATCACCTTATTGGGTGAGTCTGGTGTTGTCATTGCGACCATTTTGATGACGATCATCTTAGTGCTTTTTGCGGAGGTTATCCCGAAAACATTTGCTATTAATCACGCTGATAATTTTGCCTTGTCAGTTTCTCGCCCTGTTGCTGTGATTGTTTTCTTGCTCAAGCCATTTAGCATCAGCCTACGCTGGATTGTTAATGTTATCATCGGCAAATCCAACAGTAATGCGGTTGACCGCGAAGAAGAATTGCGGGGCTTGATTGAAATACATGCGAGCGGCAGTGATGAGGATGCCCGCGAGCAAAGCGCCATGCTCTCAAGCGTTCTTGATTTGGGTGAAGTGATGGTTGATGAGGTCATGACTCACCGCGCTTCTGTTGCTATGATAGATGCCAGTCTGGATATCGAAGCGGTGTTTATGCAGGTCATGGCATCACCTTACACGCGGCATCCGGTCTATTCAGGAAAGCAAGACAATATTATTGGCGTTTTGCATGTCAAAGCTTTACTTCGCGCCATGGGTGAGGCGTTAAATAATAAAAAACTGGATCATATTACGATTACCGATATTACCGCTGAGCCATATTTTGTTCCTGAGACTACCTTGCTGATGAACCAGTTGCAGTCATTTCGCCAACGCCGTGAGCATTTTGCTGTCGTTGTTGATGAATATGGCGATTTTCGCGGCATTGTTACATTAGAGGATATTCTGGAAGAAATTGTCGGTGAGATTGATGATGAACATGACGAAAGCATCACAGGTATCTGGCCACAAGATGATGGGTCATGGATCATCGAAGGTGATACGACTATTCGGGATATCAACAGAGCGCTTGATTTTAACTTGCCTGATGATGATGCCTCAACCTTGGCTGGATTAGTGTTAAATGAGTCTCGGACAATCCCTCTGCCAGGGCAAGAGTTTCGGTTTTATCAGGTGCGGTTCCGTATTTTACGGCGGCATCGCAATAAAATTGAACGTGTTCGGATCTGGCCTGAGCCAAATCTATCAAATGAGACTAAACGAAAATCAGAGGAGCCGAAGTAATGTCTAACCAGCGCCACCATGTCCATCGCCGCAGCATCACCTTAGATGGTTATGTGCGGGATGATGGCTTAATTGAGGTCGAAGCAGAATTGACCGATGTCAAAACTTACGGATTTCCCAGTGCAGATCGCGGTTACGTTGACGCCAATGAGCCTATTCACCATATGCGGGTCAGGGTTGCTGTTAATCATGATTTAGAAGTCTGTGAAGCTGAGGCCAAAACCATTGCTGGGCCTTATCATATCTGCCCTAAAGCGAATGATGTTTTCCCGGAGCTGGTGGGCTTAAAAATTGCCTCCGGCTGGCGCCATAAGGTCAGGTCAGCCATTGGCGGCAGAAAAGGCTGTACGCATATCACAGAATTGATGGGGCCTGTCGCTACGGTTATCATGCAGACCCATTATGGGGAAGAATCGCGGCGTGCCCGTGATGATAAAACCGGGCAAATGGATATATCAGACAGTCAATCTTACAAAGGTCTTATTAATACATGCGTTGGTTATGATGAAGATGGCGATGTTGTGAAGAAAGTCTTTCCTAATGGCATTGATGCCCCAAATTAGAAATGTCAGATTAAACTGAGATCAAACACCGTTTAGTTTCGGTTTAGATAATGGTGATGCGGAGAGCGTGCAATCCATCAGCTAATTCTTGCCCCAAGGCGTCATAAATAGCCCGATGCGCCGCCACTCGGCCAAGCCCCGCAAGGCCAGAGGCTGAGATGGTTACCGCAATATGAGTGCCGCCGCCTTCGCGCCAGCCAGCGTGCCCGTGATGAGCGTCAGATTCGTCAATAACCTCACATTGTGTGGGCTGAAAATGGGTTTCAAGTTGGGTTTTTATGCGTTCTGCTCTGGTCATATGGATATCCTGATTTATGTTTATTTTTTATAACGGCATGGTTGCATGCTATTACCACGAATTATAGTATATAAAGATGAAAAAAAGTTTTGTTTCAACCTCTGATATACCGTCCATGCGAAACAAGCAAAGCATGCCGCGCCAATGCGCTCATGAAGCCTGTTCTGAGGATGGAATATATCCAGCACCTAAAACGCGGGAAAACTTGCGCGATTATATCTGGTTTTGTCTGGATCATGTGCGCGAATATAATAAACAATGGAATTATTTTGCTGATATGGATGAAACCGATATTGATCAATGCATCCGACGGGCAACGACTTGGGAGCGCCCATCATGGCATTTTGGGACGAACTCTAAAGCGCGCGATTTCGGCTATCAGTTTGATGACCCGCTAGGATTATTCGGGCAAGATAATATCAACCAGAAAAAGGAACAGCCCATTTCAAAAGAAGAAAAACAGGCCTGGAAAGAATTGGAATTAGCGCCCGATACGAAATGGCCTGAGATAAAACAACAATATAAAACCCTTGTCAAAAAGCATCATCCAGACGCAAATGGTGGTGCAAAAGATGCCGAAGAAAAGCTAAAATCTATCAATCAGGCATTTTCAGTTCTGGAAAAGGCTTATAGCAAATCTATGTAATCAAAGTATAGATATGTGCTGCAATTTGATTTCTTCCATCAGTTCGGTTAAAACCGCCAAATACTCTGCCTGATCAACTTATAGGATACCTTATGTCACCAACGCCACAATCGACCGATACGCCGAGCCGCAAGCCTGCTCATGATTTAGCCGCTCCTGATACAACAGTATCAGCGCGTGAGGCTTTTAACCTTGATATCGACATGGATATTCCTGCCTTCTCATCAAAGTCTGAATATGTCCCGGATCGTGATGAAAGTTACATTTTTGATCATGATACGACCTTGGCTATTCTAGCGGGTTTTGCCTATAACCGCCGGGTCATGGTGCAAGGCTATCACGGCACGGGTAAGTCGACGCATATCGAACAAGTGGCGGCACGGCTTAACTGGCCTTGTATCCGGGTTAACTTAGACAGCCATATCAGCCGAATTGATCTGATCGGTAAAGACAGCATCGTTCTGCGTGATGGCAAACAAGTGACGGAATTTCGTGAGGGCATTTTGCCGTGGGCATTACAAAATCCAGTGGCTTTGGTATTTGACGAATATGATGCTGGCCGGGCTGATGTGATGTTCGTTATTCAGCGTGTGCTTGAGGTTGAGGGCAAACTGACTCTGCTAGATACGAACCGCGTTATCCGTCCTCATGCTGCGTTTCGGCTATTTGCCACTGCCAATACCATCGGCTTGGGTGACACCACCGGGCTTTATCATGGCACCCAGCAAATCAACCAGGGCCAGATGGACAGATGGTCAATTGTCTCAACGCTGAATTATCTGCCACATGATGTCGAATGTCAGATTGTTATGGAAAAAACCAAGGCAGCAGGTAACGCCATTAAAAAGGATATCGCTGATGCGATGGTGAGGCTTGCTGATCTCACCCGAAAAGGCTTTATTGCTGGTGATATTTCAACGGTTATGTCGCCACGAACCGTTATTACCTGGGCTGAAAACACGCATATCCTTGGTGATATTAAGCTCGCTTTCCGGCTGTCATTCCTTAATAAATGTGATGAGATGGAACGCGCCATTGTTGCTGAATATTACCAGCGCTGCTTTGCTGATGAATTGCTAACAGACAGCCAACGGGCGGCAAGCTAAGCATCAGATACTAAGGCAAATGTGAGAGATTAATGGCAAACGATACAGACAATCCGTTCCTTAAATCTACCTCCGCCTGTTTGCGTGCAATGGCTGGCGGAACCCAGCATAACGTCCGCTTCAGCGGCAACCAGACCGTTATATCTGCGACAGAAATTAGGCTTCCAGCACCTGGCAAAGATGATATTCGTGCTAATACTGATGGCAATGTCACAAAAGGACTAGCCAGCCAGCCTGATGCCAATATTCGCGGGGCTGCTGATAGCGCGGCATTATGGCTTGCTCATCACAGCGACCGTATCCACCAGGATAAAGCCCCGATGGCGGTGCAAGCGCGGACTATTTTTGATTCGGTTGAACGGGCGCGGGTAGAGGCGATTGGCGCTAATCATATGCCGGGGGTTGCTACTAATTTGCGCAGCAGTACCGAAACCCAATTTGCCCAGACAACGTTACCGCCGCCNGGCCCTGCNGATACCGATGATCAGTCGCAGACCATTGCTAAAGTGGCAAGCTTGCTCATCAGAGAANCGTTAACAGGCGAAAAGCCCCCTAAAAGCGTGGCTATGTCTGTTGATTTATGGCGCCCCTGGATTGAAAACCGTGCCGGTGACTTGATTAATCAGCTTGGCCAGAATGTCGATGATCAAGCCTCTTATGCAGAATTAAGCCGCCAGCTCATCGGCGCCCTGGAAACCGATTTAGGTGATCCTATTGACCCTGATGAAGATAATAATGAGGATAATGATAGCGAGGCTGAGGGCGATCAAGGNGAGGATGATAACGCCAATCCGCAAGGTGAGAGTGACGATAGCGATAGCGGCGACAGCATGGATCAACCGGGCGAAGCATCTAGTATGGAAGCCTCTGAAGGTGAGGGCGATGGCTCCGAAGAAGATGGTGACACGGCGCTAACCGAGGGTGAACAGCCTTCGGGTGAGCAAAATCCTAATCAGCAAAATGACAAAGCCGCCGCCGATTATTATCGTATCTTCACGGAAAGTTTTGATGAAGTGGTTGATGCGACCGAATTATGTGATCCGGATGAGTTAACACGGCTCCGCCAGCTCCTCGATAAACANCTTGATCATCTNAATGGCGTNATNGGNAAACTGGCTAATCGGCTGCAACGTAANCTCATGGCGCATCAGAACCGAAGCTGGGATTTTGATCTNGAAGAAGGCATTCTNGATGCNGGNAAATTATCGCGTGTTGTGACCCAGCCAACNCATCCCCTATCGTATAAAATGGAAAGCGANATTACCTTNCGTGATACGATTGTCACCTTGCTGATTGATAATTCAGGCTCCATGCGTGGCCGGCCCATTACTATTGCTGCCGCCGCCGCTGATATTCTGGCACGAACCCTGGAGCGCTGTGGGGTAAAGGTTGAAATTCTTGGTTTCACGACCCGAGCATGGAAAGGTGGGCAAGCGCGTGAAGCGTGGCAATTGGCCGGCAAACCAACCTATCCGGGGCGCTTGAATGATTTGCGGCATATTATTTATAAATCGGCTGATGCCCCGATGCGGCGNGCAAGAAAATCATTGGGACTGATGCTTCGTGAGGGCTTGCTCAAAGAAAATATTGATGGTGAGGCATTGCTTTGGGCGCATAACCGTTTAATCGCGCGGCAAGAAGAACGCCGCATTCTGATGGTGATTTCTGATGGCGCACCAGTTGACGATTCTACACTTTCTGTTAATCCCGGAAATTATCTGGAACGTCACCTGCGGCAAGTCATTGCCTATATTGAAACCCGATCACCTGTCCAGCTAGTTGCAATCGGGATTGGCCATGATGTCACCCGCTATTATGAACGGGCGGTCACAATCACCGATGTTGATCAGCTCGGCGGTGCCGTTACGACACAACTGGCTGATCTGTTTGATGAGGATACAAAAACCCCACGCGGCAGAGCGCGGCGCAGAAAAGTGGCGTAATCAGCCCCTTATCATTATCTCAATATTATGATTTAGAGCGTACTGGCTCAATATTACGATTTAAAGCTTACTGGCTAGCGAGAGCAGCTTTGATGGCGCGCTTAACGTGAATGGCGTTATCGCTTAGGTTCTCGTCTTTAGCAGATAGCAGAAAGGCATCAATGCCGCCGGTTTTTTCAACCGTACGAATAGCATTTGTAGACACCCGGAAAGACACAGACTTGCCCAGGGCATCACTTGTCATGGATGAGTTTTGCAAGTTTGGCAGAAAGCGACGGCGAGTCCGATTTTTTGCATGGCTGACATTGTTGCCAGTCATTACACCTTTACCAGTCAATTCACAGCGACGGGACATCTTAAACTCCTCACATATGCTTTATGCAGACTTAATCGTTTCAATCAGGGGTATTAACGCATCCAACACCAATCGTCAAGCTAAGTTATTGATTTTTTACCCATCCACATGACATCACCATATGATATGAAAGCGTTTATTTCATACTATGTTTTAATATAGTATGTTAAACTAAGATATAGAGGATGCTTGAGGTTTTAACACATGTACCTGATTATGAATCATGAAAAAGTCAAATCCTGATGATCCGGGTGACTATGTGGTTAACCCTATAACAAAACTAAAACGCAATGTTACGATTGACCAGCGTCGCACGACATTGATGCTAGAGCAGGAAATCTGGACGATTTTGGATGAGCTCGCGCGCGAAGAAGGGTTAACCCTTGATGAGCTATGCAATAAAATCCATCATTTCCATGACGGCTCTGAAAGTATCAGTTCGGTTTTGCGCATTATTGCTGTACTAGCCTGCCGTATCAATCCGGCGAATACATCACCGCATGATCAAAACTTTCACCAAACCCAGATGGAGTTTCCATCACGTTTGCATCAGGCTTTGAGCCGGCTTAACCCTTTATCCTCATAAGGGTATTTATCATCGGCATTATCCACTAATACGGTCAGTTATGCGGCCGCTCATCTTGAGGGCTTCGGCGGCATCCGTCACCTGCCCTACCGCATCTGTGATGTGTTTCACGCCATCTCTTGCTAATAACGCATCAAGGCCGTGAATAATCTCGCCAATAATATGTGAGCCTTGCAGAGCCAGCGCTGTATAAAGCTGTATCAAATTAGCGCCAGCCAGAATCTTGGCATAAGCCGCCGCCGCATTATCAATGCCGCCAACACCGATGAGCGGAATATGCTTTGGTAATCGCGATCTTGCCAAGGCTAGCCATTGGGTTGACGATAACAGTAACGGCGCCCCGGATAACCCGCCTTGTTGGTCTTTATTTGGTGATGTTAAGCTATCTGGCCTGCTAATAGTTGTGTTTGTCAAAATCACACCCGATGCGCCCATATCAGGAAGCCGCTCAAGAACCGCCAGAAAATCAGCTTCGTTCATATCGGGGGCAAGCTTAATCAGTACTGGCAGATGGGCGCGATCCAAGCCCGATTTTACCGCTGCCATAATCTCCGCCAAGATGGACGGGGTTTGCATATCACGCAACCCAGGCGTATTTGGCGACGATACATTTACCGTGATATAATCCGCATATGGCGATAAGATTGCGCTTGTTGCGGCATAATCAGCAATACGATCAAGGCTATCTTTATTTGCCCCAATATTAACACCCAGAATATGACGCTGACCAGCGCTCGTTTTCCGCCATTTGCTGAGCCTGGTTTTGGCCTGTTCCGCTCCATCATTATTGAACCCATAACGATTAATGACGGCAGCATCAGATGACAGACGAAAGACTCTTGGCTTAGGGTTTCCGGATTGCGGTTTTGGGGTAATTGTGCCGACTTCAACATATCCAAATCCTAGCCGGAATGCCCCTGCCATAGCTTCGGCGTTTTTATCAAAACCTGCCGCCAGACCTAACGGATTGGAGAAGCGGAGGCCAAGGCAATCCTGATCAAGCCGTGATGCGGTGTGTTGATTGGCAAAACCTTGATTGGCTAAACCTTGATTGGCTGAAGTTGGTACCAGCCCATAAGACATTGCCCAGATGGCCAAACGATGCGCAGCTTCGGCAGGCAGGCGATGCGCAAGTGAAGTGGCAAGCCTGCTGATCACTCGGCATCTCCTGCCAATGTTCCACTCACCGCCTGGCTAATTAATTCCTGCATGGCGTCCATGCCATATAATTTGATAAATGATCCCATCCGCGGGCCTTCATCCTGCCCAAGCAGAACCTGATATAGACAAGAAAACCAGTTCCGCAATGGCTCATATCCGGCGGCTTTACCCACGGCAAATACCGCCGACTGAATATCCTCTGCTTCGGCATCATGCGGCAGATCAGCCAAGGCACTAGCCAGCGTTTGAAGATGTTTGATCTCATCTGCGCTGGGGATGCGGTAATGTTTATTGGGGCGCACTCTGTCCTGATAATAGGTCACGGCATAATCGACCAGTGTTGCCAATTCAGGATGTGTAGCGGGGCTTACATCTG
>NZIT01000081.1 GCA_002691725.1 SAR116 cluster bacterium
AACATTCGGGGCTTGGGCTGTCTATTTCGCTAAAAATTACCACTGCCCATGGCGGCGCGTTAAAAGCGCAAAACATCAAAGATGGCGAGGGTAATGTTGAGGGTACGATTTTGCAGCTTAGTCTGCCGCTTTCAAGTGGTGATGATGATCTATCTATGACATAGTCTGGTAAGACCTTATCAGCGGATAGAGGCGGGCAGACGTGACACAACCACAAGACCATATTACAGACGCGCAAGACATTACAGACGCGCAAGACATGCCGTTGGTTAAGCCCATGGTTGTTGTGTGTGGATTGGCTGGCTCGGGCATTTCAACAGCGCTACATTCGCTTGAAGATGCGGGTTATACGGCGGTGGATAACTTGCCGCTTTATCTTTTTGATCAGCTCATTTCACGCGAAGTTGAGGCTAATAAGCGGCAATTAGTCGTCTCAATTGATGCCCGAACCTCTGGCTTTTCATCTGTTGCCTTCTTGGGGTTAATTACCGATATTAGAAAAAGGCTCGATCAAAGAGTGATGTTAATTTTTCTGACAACAATGAAAGATGAGCTTAGTCGCCGATTTAATGTGACCCGTCGCAGGCATCCATTAATGCATATGAAAGGTGAGACTGATTTAGCAAAAGCCATCGACAAAGATATTCATCGCATGAAAGATATCGCTGAGCTTGCTGATATGATCATAGATACGACAGGTGTTGCGCCGCAGCAATTGCGCCGCCAATTATTGCTTGCTGTTGGCAGTACTGTGCAAGAACCTATGCCTATTCAGATACAGAGTTTTTCTTATCGGCATGGCGCGCCTGGTGATTCTGATCTGGTGTTTGATATGCGGTTTCTGACTAATCCGCACTGGGTTCGTGATCTCGCTGATAAGACAGGTCTTGATGCAGCGATACAAGACTATATTCAAGAGGACCCTGCTTTTGAGCGATTTATGAATCAACTGAAAGCTCAGCTAGATTTGACCTTGCCGCTTTATCAGCAAGAAGGGCGACCTCAATTTACTATCAGTTTTGGATGTACAGGGGGCAAGCACCGATCTGTATATGCGGTTGAGTATGTTGCCGCTTATCTCAAATCCCGATCATATAATGCTCAAATAAAACATTTGCAATTATCATCGGATACATGATCAGGCCAGCATAAATCTGGCATAAATCCGCCGTTTTTGTTGCAATTGTGTTCTGCTTTTGTTATGAGAAGTCAGATTTAGATGAGGATATAAAGATGACACAAGACTATCATGTTGCAGATATTTCACTTGCTGGCTGGGGCCGCAAAGAAATTGAAATCGCTCAGACTGAAATGCCCGGTCTGATGGCACTGCGTGACGAGTTTGGAAGCCAGCAGCCATTAAAAGGTGCAAGAATAGCAGGCTGTTTGCATATGACCATTCAAACAGCGGTGTTGATTGAGACGCTGGCTGAATTAGGCGCTGATATTCGGTGGTCATCATGTAACATTTATTCGACTCAGGATCAGGCGGCGGCGGCGATAGCAGATAGAGGTATCCCGGTCTTTGCCTTTAAGGGCGAGACGCTTGAAGATTATTGGGTTTTTGTTGATGAGATTTTTCAGTGGAAAGGTCATGATGGTGACGGTGATAGTGATGTTGCTAATTTGATTCTTGACGATGGCGGTGACGCGACACTTTACATCCTTCTGGGCGCTAGAGCAGAAGCTGGCGAAACGATTTTAGAGCATCCGGCAACCGAAGAAGAGGAGTTTCTAAAAGCTCAGATTATGAAGCGGCTGGCGGCTAGCCCCGGCTGGTTTACACGGCAACGTGATGCGATCATTGGTGTCTCCGAAGAAACCACAACAGGTGTCTTGCGGCTCTACCAAATGGCAGAAGCAGGGCTTGTGCCTTTCCCGGCTATCAATGTCAATGACAGCGTCACCAAATCAAAGTTTGATAACCTCTATGGGTGCCGCGAATCGCTGGTCGATGGCTTGCGCCGGGCAACCGATGTGATGCTGGCAGGTAAGGTCGCCGTGGTCTGCGGATATGGTGATGTTGGCAAAGGATCAGCCGCTTCCCTTCGCCAGGGTGGTGCCCGTGTCATGGTAACCGAAATTGACCCAATTTGCGCCCTGCAAGCGGCGATGGAAGGCTATGAAGTGGTGACCATGGAGGAGGCCGCTAAAAAGGCTGATATCTTTGTCACAGCAACAGGCAATCGTGACGTCATTACCGTTGATCACATGCGTGATATGAAAGACCGTGCCATTGTCTGTAACATTGGTCACTTTGATAATGAGATACAAGTCGATGCCCTCAGCAATATGCAATGGGATGAAGTAAAACCGCAAGTTGATGAGATTACATTCCCTGATGGCAAGAAAATGATTCTGCTGGCGAAAGGCCGTCTGGTCAATCTGGGCTGTGCCACTGGGCATCCGTCATTTGTTATGTCGGCGTCATTCACTAATCAGGTCTTGGCGCAGATGGAATTGTGGAATAATGCGTCAGCATATGACAATAAAGTCTATACTCTGCCGCGCCATCTGGATGAAAAAGTTGCTATGCTTCATCTGGACAAAGTTGGCGCAACGCTGACCAAACTGAAAGATAATCAGGCGAGTTACATTGGTGTGCCGCAAGCAGGGCCGTTCAAATCTGATCAATACCGATATTAATCCATGATTGCATGCCAGTTATACGATATTTGTCTGGCTGAATGTGAACTTGAAGATGAGCAGGCGACCACGGCATTAGGCAAACAGCTAGAGCCGTGGCTTGACGTTGGTGATCTGATCGGGCTGGAAGGTGAGATGGGGGCAGGCAAATCTGTTCTGGCGCGCGGGTTGATCACGTCCGCGATGAGGCGCAGTGATCAGCCTGATGCCGATATCCCCAGCCCAACCTATACTTTGGTTCAACATTATCCGCGCCTCTCACCAGACCCTGATCAAGCAAGGCAAGATGATGAGCCATGCATGATCTGGCATGTCGATTTATGGCGCATTGATACGCCTGAGGATGTTCTTGAGTTTGGTCTTGAAGAAGCGATGGCGGCCAAAGGCGATGCCATTTGCGTTATTGAATGGATCAGCAAATTAGGCGCATTTTTGCCGCCACATGGTCTGCTCATATCATTAACTGGAGCGCCAGCAAATGATCACAGAAAAGCGCGGTTTCTCGTCACTTCGGGGNATGAGANCTATTGGCGGAATATGCTCNNNAANGCTGGCATCTTGNCTTAATCTTATGATGGTTATGAATGNAAANATATTACATATTCTGCATATATTTAATGCAAANACAGATAGATAGCCAATAAGTATAACTAGGCTTTAGGATAGGGTTAGGGTATAATNNGGCATGACCAAAAGCGATCAAGTCGAAAGTGATCTTGGCGAGGGTGATCTTGGCAAAAGNGATTTGGCAGANGTNTGCTATATCCCTGCCGGTGCCCGATTTGCAGATGATCTTGTTGCTGGTTTCATGACGCTTGTTGATGATCCGGCGGTGATGGCATCGGCGACTATACTTTTGCCTAATCGCCGTCTGACGCAAGCGGTTAGACTGGCTTTTCTGCGCCACTCACAAGGCCAGCCGCAGCTGCTGCCACGCCTAACGCCTATTGGTGATATCGAAGAAGATGCCAGTGATCTGGTGCTGGCTGGGTGGGATAGCGGTCATCTGCCGCCCGTTATTGATCCGCTGGAACGGCAATTTCAATTAGCGCATTTGGTCAATCTGTTTCATCAAAATGATGATGGCGACAGCATTACGCAAGCCGAAGCCTTTGGTCTGGCGCGCGCATTGGGGGATTTTCTGGATCAGATGCAAACCAATGGGCTATCGTTTGATGCCCTGCATGATTTAGTCCCTGATGAGCTGGCTGGCCACTGGAGCCATATTGTTGGCTTCCTGACTATTCTGACCGAAAAATGGCCAGATGTTCTGGCTGAAAAACAGAAATCTGACGCCGCGATATGGCGTGATGCGGCGATCCGGGCGCGTGCCAAAGCCTGGACGGATCAACCCACGAATGACCTGATCATTGTTGCTGGCTCAACGGGTTCGGTTCCGGCAACGCAAGAATTGATGAAAGCGGTGCTTGGTCTGGCTAATGGATATCTGGTCTTGCCCGGTTTTGATCCGCTGATGGATAGTCAGGAATGGCATGACTTGACGCATTTATCTGATCAGACGATATCAGCGCATCCGCAATTTCAAATGGCTAGATTGCTCAATATTTTGGGAGTAGCGCGTGAGTCTGTGTCACCTTGGCCGAACGCCCCGAGCATTGCTGCGGCTGATCGCAATGGCCGCGTGCNGCTTATCCGTGAAGTGATGCGGCTGACTAACCACACGCGGCATTGGTATGACCTGCGCGAAACTCCTGTGCCTGTTTCGGCTGTTGAGGGCATGCAGATGATGGTCTGCCGCGACCGCCGCCATGAGGCAAGAGCCATTGCCCTTGCCATGCGTGAGGTGCTGGAGAAGCCAGCCAAGACAGCGTCATTGATTACGGCAGATCAGGAATTAGCTGATCTTGTTTCTGCTGAATTATCACGCTGGGGGATCACTGTTCCATCAAGCGCGGGGATACGGCTTTTGGATACNCGCGCGGCAGGATTCTTGCGTCTGTTGGCGGAGGCATGGGCAGATCATTTCTCCCCCCTTAGCCTCCTTGCCTTATCGCAGCATCCTTTATGTTGCGGGGGGATAGATAAAGCACAATTCAGGCAGATGATGCGGAAAATTGAGCTGCAGGTTATTCGCCGACAGGAAAAAGGCTATCAAGGTGGCGGGCTTACCCATTTACAGAAATTGGCTGAGGCTGTTGATCCATCTCTGGGGCAGTTTGTGACCAAACATCTGATTGTGCCTTGTCAGGCTTTGCTGGATTGTGAAAATGATAAGTTGCGCTTGCCGCTCATTGCTGACGCCCATGCACAAGCGGCTGAGGCCTTATCAAATGATGGGGTGACGCCGNATCAGGTCTGGCAAGCCAGAGACGGTCACAGGTTAGCCAATCTGTTTCAGGGGATTAGCACTTACGCGGATCATATTATTGTCGAGCGCGAAAATTATGCGGTACTCTTGCATGAGCTGATGGTCAGTCAGATAATATATCCCGAAGAAAACTTGCATCCGCGTTTNGCTATTATGGGGCTGGTTGAGGCAAGAATGCAGGCCAGTGATCTGATGATACTTGGCGGCATGAATGAGGGAAGTATTCCACCGCAGCCGCAAGCTGACCCTTGGATGAGCCAGCATATGCGCGCCTTAATCGGCTTGCCAACGATGTTTTGGCGAGCTGGAATGGCGGCACATGATGTGATGATGACCATGGCCGCGCCCCGGGTTTTAATGACACGTTCGATGCTTGATGCAGGGGCGCCGACAGAACCGTCACGGTGGTGGCGGCGATTGCAAACCGTCTTGAAAGCATGTGAGATACCGCTGCCCCAGAATGATTACTATGCCGGGCTGGATACAAAAAGACATGCCCAAATCNCGCCGCCGCGCATTGCTCCTGCCATGCGGCCAGCCCCCAGGATTAGCTTCGATGAACGGCAACAGCATATGGCGCAATTTTCTGCGACACAGGTGGAAACCCTGATGCGTGATCCTTATGCGATTTATGCCAGGCGAGTGCTGGGGTTGAAAGCGCTTTATCCGATTATGGATACGCCTGATCCAGCGATGAAAGGCACGTTGTTTCACCGCGCCATTGATCAATTTATGGAAACTGTACCCGAAGGCGAGCTACCTGATGATGCCTTGGCACANCTTCAGGCCAGCGGCGATGCTCAGCTTGCTAGCTTGAACCGAACGCCGTGGATAAAAATGTTCTGGCAGTTACGCTTTTATCGGATTGCTGAGTGGTTTATTGATCATGAAAATACTCACCGCAACATGCTGTTAAGAACCTATGCTGAGACGAAAGGCAAGGCGGCTTTTGATATTGCTGGCCATGATATCACCCTTACCGCAGAGGCTGATCGGATTGATCTGATGGCGGATGGTGAGATGCTGATCATTGATTATAAAACCGGCTCTATCCCAAGCCAGAAACTGGTTAATCAAGGCATAAGCTGCCAGCTTATTATTGAGGCCATGATTGCCCAGAAACAAGGATTTGACCAAATTACTGTCACCCCTGAGGCAATTAAGTTAGCCTATTGGAAACTCGCAGGAACGGCCAATAAGCCTGTTGAAATAAAACCGCGACCAAACGAAAATATGACCATCGAAGATATCATCCCCCATATTAAGAGCCAGCTGAGCAATGTGATGCGTCCTGATTGGGGTTTCGCATCAGAAGTCGAGGCGCATCCGTCGCTCAAATATAGTGATTATCGGCATCTCGCTCGCGTTAAAGAATGGTCAATATCAAGCACAGGGGATGAGCAAACCGATGACTGATCCGGCCAATCCTGATCCAAATGCTATTGATCCTGCTACCGCCGCGCAATTCCGCGCCGCCTCACCCGATCAATCGGTATGGGTATCGGCGCATGCAGGGACAGGCAAAACCCGCGTTCTGACCTATCGGGTGCTTAGGCTTTTGATAGATGGCGCCGAGCCGTCTGAGATTTTGGCACTTACCTATACCCGAAATGCGGCAACCGAGATGCGCAACCGAATATACGACACGATCATGACATGGCCGTATCTGGAAAAAGCTAACCTCATCCAGGAATGTAAGGATATCGGTATCCAAAGCCCAACAGAAGATCAGCTGGAACGCGCCCGCAACCTGTTTGCCAGATTGCTTGATGCGACAGCGTTTTTACGGATTGAGACCATTCATGCGTTTTGCCAGTCGGTGTTGCGCCGGTTCCCGCGTGAGGCAGGAATTAATCCGTATTTTCGGGTCATGGAAGAGACGCAATCACGGCAAATCAAACAAACTGCCCTGGCGCGGACGTTAAGCTTATCCGCGGATACGATTAATGATGCGCTTGAGCGCCTGGCCTTGGTGCGTGATGTTGATCAGATTATGGAACTGATAAGGGAGATGGGCAGTTATCCTGCTCTGCTCGAACAGGCGAGCAAATCGCCGTCAGAGGTGAAGCGATTAGTCTTTGAATATATGGGATGTGACGATGCGGTTGATGATCCTGGTCGGGTTCATCAGCTGATTAACGCCCTTGCCCATCCTGATGCTAGGGCTGAGGCATTGTTGCGGCGCATTGTTGAGGCTATGTCTGAAGATGGGACAGTGACCGAAAAGGCAAAGGCGGCGAAATTACAGTCATGGCTAGATGCAGATCATGACAAGCGGCATGATCAGATGCTGGACTATCTAAAAATTTTCCTGACCGCTACCACTGGCAAGGTGCAATCAAAATTGCTGACTAAAGCTGTTGATGAAAATCATCCTGACTTAAAAAGGGAAATGGCATTCCATGGCAATATGCTGACGAGTCAGCTGAAAGCTATTCATGCGCTGGACACGGCACAGAATAGTTTTGATTTAATTCAACTTGCCCGCACTGAATTTGATCATTATCAGTCGCTGAAATGGCAACGCGGCATGGTGGATTACGATGATCTTATCCGCATGACAGCCCGCTTGCTGAAGGATTCGGGTGTCGCTTGGGTACGCTATAAACTGGATCAAGGTATCCGTTATCTGATGATTGATGAAGCGCAAGATACCAGCCCCGAACAATGGCGTATTTTTTTTCAGTTATTTGACGATCAGCTCAATGATCAGACCGACATTAAAAATAATGAGAAGCCCAACAGAACGGTATTCTCAGTCGGTGATTATAAACAATCTATTTATAGCTTTCAGGGCGCTGATCCCAATCAGTTTGCCGAACAAGGCGATTATGTCGCTGAGGCATCCGCGCAATATGGACGGCCATTTGAGCAAGTAGAGCTNAATACCTCGTTCCGCACGGCGGCGCCTATTCTCACGCTTGTTGATGAGGTTATTGGTGCCGCAGAAAACGCAGNTCATTTATCTGGNNTCGGCAGGCCATCCTTGCATCAATGTCACCGAAAGGGCGTTGATGGATGGGTGCATTTGGATATACCNAGCAAGNCATCTGAGCAAGATACAGATAAAGATGATGTCATTATCAGCCATGCCAAACATATCGCCGCCACCATAAAAAAGATGATTGGAAGCATTTATCTNCCCTCGGTTGAACGGCTGGCATGTGCTGGCGATATTCTCATTCTGCTGCGGAAAAGAGACGGCTTTTATGATGCCCTGCATAGAGAGTTACAGGCTGAGGGGATACCGCTAACCGGGGCTGACCGTATTAAACTGATGGAAGATATTGCCAGCCTTGATCTGGTCGCNTTGGGTGAGGTTATGTTGCTTCCCGAAGATAATCTGACCTTAGCGGCGGTGCTGAAATCACCCTTATTTGGATTGACCGAAGACCAGCTCTATCATCTGGCGCGCAACAGAGGCGCTAAGGAAACGCTATTTGCGCGGCTGGCCAAAAATCCAGATGCTGATGAGGTGGTGGCGCGGGCCTATGATCGGCTGCTGGAATTGATGGGCATTGCCGAACAATCTGGCGTTCATGGGTTTTATAACAGGGTGCTTGATATGGATACACGCGCCGCTTTTATTCAACGCCAAGGTCTGCCAGTGCTGGATATTCTGGGTGAGTTTCTGGAACATGCACGGCGATATGAGAACGACCATACCAGCTCACTGCTAGGCTTTCTGCAAATCATG
Source organism: SAR116 cluster bacterium (assembly GCA_002691725.1). Lineage (GTDB taxonomy): Bacteria > Pseudomonadota > Alphaproteobacteria > Puniceispirillales > UBA1172 > UBA12202. The sequence continues at coordinate 8,673 of NZIT01000081.1, forward strand.
CAAGCTGATGATACGGACATAAAACGTGATGAGGATGGTGATATCAAGGCGGTTCGCATTATGACAGTGCATGGNGCAAAGGGGCTGGAAGCGCCGATTGTCATGATCCCTGATACCTTTCGGATGAAAGCAATTAACAACACATTAAGGCCTGTCAAAGTGGATGGGCTGGAGGACAGCCTACCCCTGTTTCCTGCTGCCACGCGATATGTTGAGGTGAAGGCAGATGCCGTTACTGATGCGTCTGATATGGCTAAACAGGCGATTGAGGAAGAAGGCCACCGTCTGCTTTATGTGGCTATGACACGCGCCGAAGATGGGCTTTATATTGGCGCATTTGCAAAACGCCAAAGCCGAGTCGAGGACAATAGCTGGTATCAGCGGATTGCCGACGCTATGGCTAAATGCGGAGCGATAGAGGCTGAAAATGGCTGGTTTTATGGGGCATATCCAGCTATCTCTGATGTGATAAAACAACCTGATGATCGTCAGACATCTTCGCCTGAAATGCCGCCAGATATCCCGTTATGGGTTAATCAGCCGCCATCAGATGAACCTTTGCCGCCGCGACCAATAACGCCATCACGGCTTTCTCTGCCGCAAAGCGTTGGGCCAATTACAGGCACAGCAAGAAAAGATGCTATTCTTCGTGGTCAGATTATTCACCGGCTACTGGAAACTCTGCCCATGCTTGATGACAATTTGCGTGATGTGGCGGCGGCGCGGATCATTAATGCACATGCTCAAGGCGCGGCCGCGAACGATGCTAAGGTGAAGCGCAAATGGGTGGAAGAAGCGACAGCGATAATGAACATGTCTGAGCTGGCGGCGCTGTTTTCAAGCCAAGCCTTCGCCGAAACTCCAATCAACGGATTGGTTGGCAACACCGCTGTCAGTGGGATCATTGACCGCTTGGTTATCACTGATGACGCGGTGATATTTGTTGATTTTAAGACCGGACAATGCCCCGATACATCGAATGAAATATCACCATCCTATATCAGCCAAATGGGATTATATGCGCATCTTTTGGGAAAAATTTATCCNGAAAAACAGATNAAAGCCGGGCTAATCTATACCGAAGCCCCGCGCGTGTACTGGCTTGATAAGGATATGTTAGAGGANGCCGTCAAAACATTTTCTGNCATTCCTGAGACGGCTTCTTGACGTTATCGCNAACGGTAATTACATTAANAGNATAACGATCTTCTCAGGATAATATTATGGCTACTATAAAAACAACTGACAGTGATTTTTCTAAGGACGTTTTAGATGCGGAAACACCAGTATTGGTTGATTTCTGGGCAGAGTGGTGCGGCCCTTGTAAGGCTATTGGCCCTGCTCTGGAAGAAATGTCNGANGAATTAGGNGATCAGATTAAGATCGTCAAGGTCAATATTGATGAAAACCCGCAAACGCCGCAACAATATGGAGTGCGCGGTATTCCAACCTTGCTCATTTTTGAAGGCGGTAAGGTAAAAGCCGAAAAAATTGGTGCCGCGCCGAAAGCAAAACTTGCTGAATGGATTGAAGAAAACATCTAATCAGCAGGCTTATTGCGGTTGCGTTTCATTTTCTGTCAAAACATGCCCTGATAAATAGAGCGACCCGCCTATGATGATCGGCATCTCCCCGTTGCTATGGCTAACCGCTAGATCAATAGCCGTTGTCAGGTCAGGCGCGGCAGTTGCCGCAAGCCCCAATTCCATAGCGGTTTGGCAAAGCTCATCGGCGCCAAGACTAGCCTCCTGATCAGGAATAGTGATGGTAATCAGATGTTGCAGAAGCGGCTTTAAGGCATTGAGAAAATCAGCCGCAGGACGTGTATTCAAGGCGCCAGCAATCATCACCCATTTGCCCATANGTATCTGTTGCAGTGACCGTGCCAAAGCCTCAGCACCGTGGCGGTTATGGGCGCCATCAAGCCAAATCTGTTGTCCTTTGGGGGTGCGAATGATCAATCGGCCTGTCTTGAGGGCTTGGATACGCGCCGGCCAATCGGCTGCCGCAATGCCGTCTTTGATGGCTGATATTGATATTTGTGGTGATGCCAGCATGACGGCAACGGCGGCAAGCGCGGCGTTTTCCCGTTGATGCGCGCCCATTAGCGCAGGGGCAGGGCAAGTGATCTGCTGGTCTTGCCAGTTCAGAATAAACCCACCATCAGGCTGTTCATTTATGGCGAAGTCTTCGCCCATTTGCCAAAAAGGACAGCCTAAAGTTTCCGCATATTTGCGTAATACTGCTGCGGCTTCGGGATGTTGATGGGCTGAGATAACAGGCACATTCGGCTTCATAATACCGGCTTTTTCGCCTGCTATGGCGGTGATGGTATTGCCGAGAAAATGTTCATGGTCTTTGGCAATCGGGGATATGATTGTCACTAGCGGCTGATCAATGACGTTAGTCGAGTCCATGCGTCCGCCTAAGCCGGTTTCCAATAACGTAAAATCGGCAGGTGTTTGGGCAAATGCAAGCATAGCGGCGGCTGTCGTAACTTCAAAAAAGGTGATATCTGTGCCGCTGTTTTTATCCTCAACCTGCTCAAGTAAATCGGCCAGCGCATCATCATCAATTAACCTGCCCGCAAGCCTGATGCGTTCATTAAATCGGACAAGATGCGGCGATGAATAGACATGCGCTGTCTGGCCGTTATGCTCTAGTATAGCGCGGATAAAGGCGAGGGTGGAACCCTTGCCATTGGTTCCAGCGATATGGATAACTGGCGGCAGGTCAAGATGCGGAGAGCCCAGTTTTTCAAGCAAGGCATAGGTGCGATCAAGGCCTAAATCAATCAGCTTGGGGTGAAGCTGTCCTAGTCGCATGAGCGCATGCTCGGCGCGTTGGTTCTGCAATACTGGCGGCATCAATTATTCGGCGGCTTTAGCAGATTGTGATGACATCAGCATATCAAGGATTGATCCAATGACACGTTTTTGATCACGCCGCGCCAACACCATATCAACCATGCCATGCTCTTTCAGATATTCGGCAGATTGGAAATCTTCGGGCAGTTTTTCGCGGACAGTTTCTTCAATGACACGGCGACCAGCAAAACCAATTATTGCCCCCGGTTCAGCAATTTGCAAATCACCTAGCATGGCAAATGAAGCGGTTACGCCGCCTGTTGTTGGATGTGCCAGCAAAACAATATAGGGCAGCCCAGCTTCCCGCAATTCTTCAATAGCAACAATGCTGCGCGGCAACTGCATGAGCGATAAGATGCCTTCTTGCATGCGCGCCCCACCTGATGATGGGACAATGATTAATGCCGCTTTCCTCTGGATAGCCTGACGGGCGGCTTTGACAATGCCATTGCCAACGGTTTGCCCCATTGAGCCGCCCATAAATGAAAAATTAAATACGGCCATCACCGCAGGGTTACCGTTGATCTCACCCGCTGAAACCGAAATAGCATCATCATCGCCAGTTTTTGTTCTGGCTTCTTTTAAGCGGTCAGCATATTTTTTGCGGTCACGAAACCCTAACGGGTCTTTTTGAGCAGTGGTCACCGAAATGGGTTCTATACTATTTGCATCAAATAATAATTGAGCGCGTGCTGCTGGTGATAAGGGCATGTGATAGCCGCAAGAGTTACATATGTTCCAGTTATCTTCAAACTCTCTATGAAAAATCATCTGCGAACATGAGCCGCATTTTATCCATAGGGTTTCCTTGGTGGGTTCAGGTGAAACCAATGCTTTAATTTTTGGAAGAACAGTACGCGATAACCAGTTCATAGCCTATGCTCCTATTATGTTAATCATCTTATATTCTGGGTGTTCCAGTATTAAGCTCACGGATCACGGCAAGCGCCTTTTCCACTGTATCCGGTGCCGCCATGCCATCATCTGACAGATTATCGGCAATGACTGATACTACCGCAGAGCCAACAACAACTCCATCTGCATGGGCGCCAGCTTCACGGACATGGTCAGGATGCTTGATACCAAACCCGACGACCGCTGGCAAATCGGTGAAGCTGCGAATATGTGCCATGGCGCTGGCAATGCTATCTTCTGAGGCGCGGCCAGACCCTGTAATGCCTGTGATTGAGACATAATAGATAAAGCCGCTTGCCGTTTTAACAACCACAGGGATGCGCTTCGCATCGGTTGTCGGAGTGACAAGGCGGATAAATGCCAAGCCTTTTTTGGTGGCTTGCACACATAGCTCATTATCTTCTTCTGGCGGCAAATCAACCATGATCAAGCCATCAACGCCAGCCGCCGTCGCGGCGTTCAGAAACCGCTCAACCCCATAAATATAAATGGGATTAAAATATCCCATCAAGATAAGCGGCACATCAGGATGTTTAGCGCGAAACTGGCTCGCCATATTAAGCACTTTATCCATGGTAATGCCGGCCTTGATCGCGCGTAGTGAGGCGGCTTGAATAACCGGCCCATCAGCCATCGGATCAGAAAATGGCATGCCAAGTTCAACAAAGTCAGCGCCTGCATCGGGCAGCCCAAGCAACAGTTCGGTAGATGTCGTCAAGTCAGGATCACCGGCTGAGATAAAAATGCCCAACGCCGCGCGATTATCGGTTTGGCAAGCGGAAAAACAGGCTTGAATACGGTCAAGAGCCATTATAGTTTCCCCTGTTTTTCGAGGATAGGTAGTGCCGCGCCAAGGTCTTTATCGCCTCTACCGCACATATTCATAACGACAATCTGATCTTTATCCATATCGCCTATCATGGTGGCAATAAAGGCAATGGCATGCGCGG
>NZIT01000082.1 GCA_002691725.1 SAR116 cluster bacterium
TTATGTATGATGGCTGGTACAGCGTCTCTGCCTCACGTTCTGATGCGTTACTTTACAACGTCATCAGTTAAGGCTGCTCGTCAGTCTGTGGGTTGGTCACTGTTCTTCATCTCACTGCTTTATCTATCAGCACCAGCACTTGCGACCTTTACCAAATTGTCGCTTCTTGATCCAAATGTTGCGACAAGCATCATTGGTAAAAGCGTTGCTGATGTCGCAAGCCTTGAGTGGATACAACAGTGGAGCAATGTTGGCTTCCTGAAAATTGTTGATGGCAATGGTGACGGTATAGTTCAGATCAATGACTTCTTCATGCGTGCGGATATCGTGGTCTTGGCTACTCCTGAAATGGCTGGTCTGCCATATGTGATTTCCGGTCTTGTTGCTGCTGGCGGCCTTGCTGCTGCCATGTCAACTGCTGACGGACTTCTGCTGGCGATTGCTAACGCGCTTTCACATGACCTTTACTATAAGATCATTGATCCAAAAGTGGATACAGCAAAACGTCTATTAGTGGCTCGTATTATGCTCTTGGTTATTGGTGCTCTTGGTGCTTTGGTGGCGTCAATGCAGTTAACCGGTATTCTCGGTGCTGTGGCCTGGGCATTCTGTTTTGCCAATTCAGGTTTGTTCTTCCCACTTGTCCTTGGTGTCTGGTGGAAACGGGCTAACCGTGCTGGTGCTATTGCCGGTATGATTGGCGGCTTTGGTGTCGGTGCCTGGTATCTCTATATGGTACAGACAGGTATGACCCCATGGCTCGGCATTGATGGTCTGCGCTTTGGTATGATTGGTATGCCTGTTAGCCTGATCCTCATGGTTGTTGTCAGTCTGATGACCGAGGAGCCGGATGAAGAAACCCAGAAAATGGTGGAAAGCATCCGCATACCTAAGGGTAAAACATATGTAAGCTGATCGTATCAGCCTAACTAAATCAAGATATGATGGGGCAGGTGCTTTTCCTGCCCCATTTTTTATGGCAGGATTGAGATCAAGACATTAAGTAATAACATGTTTTTGGGGGCAAAATATGGATCAGGTAGCAGCAGCATTTCCGATCTGGATCATCATTTTGGATTACATTCTGGGGGCGGCTATGTGGACGCTTATCGGGCGCTTTGGGATGGGCATTTTTTTAAGGCCTGATTCTAATTTCTTTTTCAATAAAGCCTTTCAGCGCTTAACCAATCCTCTCATAAGATTATGGGCGCCAATTACCCCTGGTTTTCTGGTCGAACAAATGCGGCCGCTATATGTTGCGTGGTTTATCTATATGGTGCGCTTCTATGTCGTTCCATTATTATTTGGATATAGCGTTATGGGCGTCTTATCTTTCCCTTTAGAAAGCGAGATTGCACAGTTTATTTATGATATTGGCAATTTACTAACAACGAAACAGTGATGACATTATCAGCTCCACCACGCGGGTTTTCAGATGCTGAGTTTAAGCAGCGTTGCAGCGCCGCCCAACAGATCATGGCAGATCAGAATCTTGATGCTATGCTATTCGCATCTGAGCCGGAAATACGATATTTCACAGGTTTTATGACACCATTTTGGCAAAGCCCAACGCGGCCATGGTTTCTCGTCTTGCCGAAGACGGGTAAGCCTGTTGCGGTTATTCCAACGATTGGCGTGCCGTTGATGGAAAGCTGTTATGTTGGCGATATCAAAAGCTGGGCATCTCCTGCGGCGAGCGATGACGGCATCAGTCTGCTTGCCGATGTGATATCAACGCATATCTCTGCGGGTGGCCGCATGGGGGTGCTGATGGGGCGTGAGACGGTGTTCAGAGCGCCGCTTGCTGATATCGGGCATCTCAAAGATATGGTGGCGCCACGGCAATGGGTTGATGTGACGCCAGCTATTCAGCGCATCAGGATGATCAAATCACCAGCTGAGATTGCCAAGCTTAGCCATATTTGCGCGATGGTTTCTCAAGTCTTTGCGGATATCCCTAACTGGATCACGGCCGGCATTCCNCTNGCCGATGTGTTTCGNGGATTTAAGAGNCGAGTTTTAGCCGCNGGCGCGGATGATGTCAGTTATCTGGTCGGATCAGCAGGCGCTGGCGGATATCGGGATATTATTGCCCCACCNGATGATCGGCCTCTCCAGCAAGGGGATATTTTGATGCTGGATACGGGGTCAGTCTGGGATGGTTATTTTTCTGACTTTGATCGCAATTTTGCCATAGGTGAGGCTAGTGATGCGGCTTTCAAGGCACATCATCAGCTTTATGATGCGACCGAAGCGGCGCTGGCTGTGGCAACGCCTGGGAATACGCCTGCTGATCTCTATGCGGCAATGGATCAGGTGCTTCGCCCGGATGCCTCATCAGGGGGTGGTGATGATGTCGGCCGATATGGTCATGGGCTAGGGATTCAGTTGACTGAACCGCCATCACATACGGTGTGGGATAATACCAAACTTGCTGCTAATATGGTGCTGACGCTTGAGCCTTCGGTGCTTTATGGTGATGGATTTTTAATGGTGGCTGAGGAAAATATTCTCATCACAGATCAAGGCGCTGAGTTGCTGACAACACGGGTATCTCGTGATTTGCCAGTGATTATTGGCTAGATACATTCAGGTAATTTCAGGTAAATCCAGATCAAGACATATTAAGACACACCAAGACACATCAAGACACACCAAGATAGGGGGAGGCCAAGATGCGCGATACCATTCTTTTTGACATTAACGAAACCGTCCTAGACCTAGCGCCAATGANGGCGCGATTTGCCGCTATATTCCCNANTGATCAGGTTGCTGGAACATGGTTTTCATCATTGCTTCATTCATCGGTTGTGGCGGCGATAACAGGCGTTGAAACGCGCTTTTCTGATCTGGCTTGGGTGATGCTTGATCATATGGCGGCGCGGCATGGCATGACGCTTACTGATGATCAACGCGATGCCATTCTGACAGGGTTTTCCAGCCTGCCCCCACATCCTGATGTGATGGCGGCGCTCAATCACTTTCGGCANCATGGCTATCGCACCGTTGCCTTTACNAACTCGTCATTTGATCTGGTGAATAAACAGCTCAGCCATGCCAATTTGATCACATCTTTTGATGAGATTATTTCCGTTGAAGCAACAGGTAGCTTCAAGCCTGACCCGAAGGTATATGCTTTTGCCGCGAANCAGCTTGCGCGGCCAATATCATCGCTTCGGCTCATCGCAACGCATGACTGGGATACCCATGGCGCGCTGCATGCCGGGATGCTGGCAGGATATGTTGACCGCATGACTGATCAGACGGTGATCCATTATCACCCTCTCTATAAAGCCCCTGATTGTATGGCGCATGATCTGGTGACATTGGCGGAAATGATCACTGCCGCCGATATATCAGCCAAATCAAATTAAGGGTGACAGGCGCAATATACCGCCTGTCACATGTCTAGATGTTAAGGCTTATTCAGCCGCCTCACCAATAGATTCCGGCAAGATCAGATTAAGCACAATGGCAATAACCGCCGCTGGCAGAAGCCCTGATACCATAAGAACCTGCGCTGTCCCTGACATATGCTGAAGCGCATCTGGCTCAAGCTGCAAACCAAGTCCAACCGATAAGGCGATGGCAAAGATAATCAGATTGCGTTTATTCCAGGTGACTGTCGCCAGCATGGATACCCCTGCCGCGCTCACCATACCGAACATGACAATGACGCCGCCACCAAGCACCTCAATAGGGATGGTTGCTATAATGGCGCCAACTTTGGGGATAAGGCCTGCGATGACAAGCAATNAAGCGCCAATGGTAACCACATGACGGCTCATCACGCCAGTCATGGCGATTAATCCAACATTCTGGCTAAATGATGTATTNGGTAATCCNCCAAAGACCCCGGCTACGGCTGATCCTATACCATCGGCATAGGTGGCGCCTTCGATCTCTTTGTCGGTAGCTTCCCGATTAGCACCACCTTTGGTAATACCTGACACATCACCAACCGTTTCCACGGCTGATACAAATGACATGGCGCAGAACCCAATAATGGCGGCAGCCGTAAACTCAACGCCAAAATGGAACGGGTTGGGCAGGGCTATGGCGGCCGCATTCCCAACATTGCCAAAATTGACCATGCCATTGAAATAGGCGACAATATATCCTGCGATAATGCCGATTAACACCGCCGCTACCGATAACATTCCGCGTGTGAAAAACTTCAGCACAAGCGTCACGACAATAACAACACCAGCAATAGACCAGTTCATCAAACTGCCATATTCAGGTAATCCTTGCGCCTTTGCGGGCACCCCGCCAGCCGCGTATTGTATGCCAACCCTGATCAAGGCAAGCCCAATCATCAGAATAATCAGACCAGTCACAAGTGGCGGCAAAGCAAAGCGGATGCGGCCAATAAAGACCCCTAAAATGGTATGAAAGAGACCGCCAATAATAACCCCGCCCATCAAGATAGCGATAGCATCAACGCCTTTACCAGCAACAAGTGGAACCATAATTGGAACAAAAGCAAAGCTCGTGCCTTGAACGATGGGGAGTTTCGCCCCAATCGGCCCGATACCAATGGTCTGGATCAATGTAGCAATGCCAGCAAAGAACATACTCATCTGGATCATATAGATCATATTTGGAAAATCAGGTGAGCTTGAGCCAAAGCCAAAACCAGCAGCCCCACAAACAATGATCGCTGGGGTTACGTTTGAAATAAACATAGCCAGAATATGCTGTATGCCTAATGGGATTGCCTTTGCTAATGGCGGTAGATAATCCGGATTTTTAAGGTCCTCGGCAGACCCGATAGATGAAAATTGTGACATAATTAACCTCCCTAATTCATGTCAATGTGACTGGTTTTTATTATCAGGAAATTGCACACCTACTTTCATCTAAACATCTTTAATCTACTCACTATCGCTAATCATATATCCCTCATCAAACCAGTGTTCCTCAAGGTTACTGCCAGTGCCAATTCTATCGACAACAGCAAATATCCCCGGAGCTTTTAATGGCGTAAGTACTCCATGCCATGTATTTTTGTAAATATTAATGCCTGTTCGTGGTGCCGTCATAAAGGCCAAGGGTTGCCCCGGCCTGCCCTTTATATCTTTGGCAACAATCACCAGAAAGCTATGCTCATGTAATGGGATGAACGCCTGACTGCCAAGCGGATGACGTTCCATCATATCCAGAGCATAAGGCAATTGCCGCGGCACCGCATCAAAGAGGCTAATCCCGGCTTGCCCATCATCAAAAGCCAGTTTTGCCAGATCATGGTGCCGCCCACACAAATTTTGATTGATCATTTTGTCAGCAGCAGGCTTTAGCGCGATAACATCACCAAATGGCGCAAAACTGGCGGCCTCCATTGGCTGAACAGATATCTCTTGCGCCGCCATTAAGAGCTGATCCCATTTATATTTAATAGTGGCATATTTAATAGTGGCATATGCCGATTGACATCCTTATAGAGCAGATAGCGAAATGGCNCACTGCCTGTTGCTTCACAGGCTTGCGGACAAAATGCCCGAAGCCACATATAGTCGCCCGCCTCAACATTGACCCAGTCTTGATTGAGCAAATATNTAGCGCTCCCTTGCAGCACATAAAGCCCGTGTTCCATGACATGAGTTTNCGAAAATGGAATAACGCCGCCAGGCTGAAAGGTGACAATATTGACATGCATATCATGGCGCAAATCATCAGGTTCGACAAACCGACTGGTTGCCCATAGCCCATCTGTATCAGGCATATCAATAGGCGTGGTGGCTTGGTCTGAGGTCACAAATGGCTGCGGCCAGTCGATCCCATCAACCGCTTGGTAGCGTTTTCTGATCCAATGAAAACAGGCATTGCCATCACTCAAGTTATGACATGACCAGTTGGTTGCGGGCGGCAGATAGGCATAGCCGCCAGCGCTCAAGACATGGTCACCCCCTTGATAGGATAACGTGATTTGCCCACCTGTCACAAACAGCAGATGCTGAGCGGTATCATCATCATCAGGTCGGTTTGAGCCGCCGCCCGGCTTAACATCCATCAGATAATGCGAGAAGGTTTCTGAAAATCCGGTCATTGGACGGGCTAGCACCCAAAGCCGCGTATCCTGCCAAAATGGCAAAAAACTGGTGACAATATCAGCCATTACGCCTTTCGGGATAAAGGCATAGGCGGTGGTGAAAATAGCGCGGTCGGTAAGCCGTGCAGATTGTGGCGGCAGGCCACCTTCAGCGACAGCATAAGTCCATTCCTTCTTTAACTCTTTCCTTAACTCTTTTTTTAACTCTTTCAAAGGTTTATTACCTCACTTGTTTGAAACATCTTATCACAAGATGTNTTATGTGACCAATTCTTTGACACGGAATAAAGCAATGCGCTCGACTTGCTGACAGGCTTCTGTGAACTCGGTTGCGTGGTCATAGTCTATGCGGCGCTTGAATGTCTCCAGAATATCAGCTTTATTGAGGCCCTTTACAGCAATGATAAAAGGAAAGCCAAAGCGCTCTTGGTATTGGCTGTTGAACTTGGTGAACTGGCGGCGTTCATCATCGGTCAGGGCATCTAATCCGGCGCTCGCTTGCTCATCCGTGCTATGCGAGGTCAGCCGTTTTGCCATTGCCAGTTTTCCTGCCAGATCGGGATGCGCCTTTAGAACCTTGAGCTGTTTATCGGTATCGGCTGACCTGAAGACACGGCAAAGCGCATGATGCAATCCGCTTGCGGTATCATGGGCGGGCCCTAATTCAAGGTCAAATGCGGCTTCTGCCAGCCAGGGCGAATGTTCAAAAACGCCGCCAAAACGCGCAACAAATGTCGCTTTATCCATCGCTGATGGTCGGTTNTGCCAGCGCTCCATATCAAAGGCATGATGCTGATGCCAGTGGCTTGCAATATCAATCCGCCTTGGGCACCAGACCTTATCATGCGATTGCACATATTCAATAAATCGGCGCAAGGCTTCGATCCGTCCTGGTCGCCCGATGAGCCGACAATGCAGGCCTATGGACAGCATTTTCGGCTGGCCATTTTCGCCTTCTCGATAAAGCGTATCAAAACTATCTTTGAGATAATTGAAAAATTGATCACCTGCGTTAAACCCTTGAAAGGCGGCAAAGCGCATATCATTAGTATCAAGCGTNTAGGGAATGATCAGATGCGGTTTATCCTGATGAACATGCCAGTAGGGCAGATCATCGGCATAGCTGTCTGATATATAGGAAAAGCCGCCAGTCTCACAAATCAGATCAACGGTATTCATGGAACACCGCCCTGTGTACCAGCCTTGTGGCGCCGCCCCGGTGACGGCTTTATGAAGGGCAATGGCGGCGTTGATATGCGCGGCTTCCTCGCTGCGGCTGAAATCTTTATATTCAATCCATTTATAGCCATGGCTGGCAATTTCCCAGCCAGCATCTTGCATGGCAAGCACTTGATCTGGATTACGCGCCAGCGCCGTTGCAACGCCATAAATTGTCAGTGGAATATCATATTGGGTGAATAACCGATGGAGGCGCCAAAACCCTGCTCTGGCGCCATATTCATAGATTGATTCCATGTTCCAGTGGCGTTGATTTGGCCATGGCTGGGCGCCAACAATCTCAGATAAAAATGCCTCAGATTGCGCATCCTCATGAAGCAGACAATTTTCGCCGCCTTCTTCATAGTTAAGAACAAACTGGACAGCAATATTTGCCTTATCTGGCCAACTGGCATGGGGCGGGGTTTCCCCATAACCAATCAGATTTCGCGGATATCTGTTCATTTACATATCCTTAAAATGATTATTATTTGACTTTCATTTTGCACGATACGTCATGACAAGGCAAATGCGTTATAAAATGATACTTGCTGGATTGAGAGTTTGNACTGCGCTATTGATAAAGCCATAANTATATATGATACTGTGACAAGATAATGACATCATGTGTCAAATAAAAGCCTTATAATAANGTCTAGCAATAAAGGTAAAATATGGCCGGAGGTTATCTGACAACGCATGTTCTGGATACATCGCTTGGCTTTCCGGCGGCAGGCCTTGATATCTCCCTTTATAAAATTGATGGCGCAGACAGGCATTTTATCCGCCGTATGACAACTAACGCCGATGGCCGTACAGACAGCCCGATCCTACCCAATGGCGAGTGTGATGTTGGTATATATGAGCTTATTTTTGCGGCTGGCGCCTACCTTACTGCGAACGGTCATGACGCTGATACGCTGTTTTTAGATGATGTGCCTGTGCGCTTTGGCTTGACTGATCCTGATCAGCATTACCATGTGCCGCTGTTGTTATCGCCTTATGGTTATTCAACCTATCGAGGCAGTTAGATGATTGGGGCCGCCAGATGACCATGGATGTGCTAACCATTTTAGCCATGAGCTGGGTCGAGTTTGCGGTGCGCTGGCTTCATGTCATAACGGCGATTGCGTGGATTGGCTCATCGTTTTATTTTATCGCCCTTGATCTTGGCTTGCGGAAATCGCCACATCTGCCAGAAAAAGCGCATGGCGAAGAATGGCAAGTGCATGGTGGCGGCTTCTATCATATTCAGAAATATTTGGTCGCGCCTGATCACTTGCCTGAACATTTAACATGGTTCAAGTGGGAGTCTTACGCAACATGGCTGTCGGGCTTTGCTTTATTGGCGATTGTTTATTATGGCGGTGCTGAATTATACCTGATTGATGAGAATAAAATGGCACTTTCTGTGCCTCAAGCGGTCATTATTTCGCTACTATCTATGGCGTTGGTATGGATAGGATATAGCGGGCTTTGCCGATCATCATTGGCGGCCAACCCGACCCTGCTGATGATCATTCTTTATGTCATGCTGGTGGCATTGTCATGGGGGTTTCATCAGATCTTTACTGGCCGGGCGGCGTTCATTCATCTGAGCGCAATAACGGCAACGATTATGTCGGCAAATGTCTTTATGGTGATTATCCCTAATCAGAAAATTGTTGTTGCTGATTTGAAGGCCGGGCGAACGCCTGATGCCAAATATGGCCAGATCGCAAAATTGCGCTCCACCCATAATAATTATCTGACCCTGCCAGTGATTTTCCTGATGCTATCAGGGCATTATCCGCTGGCCTTTGCTACCGAATATAGCTGGCTGATTGCGAGTCTCGTATTTTTGATGGGCGTCACCATCAGGCATTATTTCAACTCGCGTCATGCCAGAGCAGGCAACCCTAACTGGACATGGGCGGCAACTACGGCGATCTTTATCATCATCATGGCGCTATCAATCTGGCCTGCCATGCGTGATTATGGTTATGATGCGAGTGATAGCGAGGACAATGATTTGGCAGAAATGACGGTACCGTTGCATCTTGCCGCATTTCATGACAATGATCGGTTTGAGGCTGTGAATGAGATTATTAGCGGCCGCTGTGCCATGTGTCATGCGGCAGAACCGTTATGGGATGGAATTGCTGTTGCCCCGAAAGGTGTATTATTGGAAACGCCCATACAGATAGCCGCTGAAGCCAAGGCGATTTATTTGCAATCCGCCGTTTCGCACGCTATGCCGCCTGCCAATGTTGCTTATATGGAACATGAGGAGCGTGCCATTATTCGCGCCTGGTTTGAGACGTCTATTAGTCAGTTGAGATAAGTTTAGCTATGACCAAAGCCCCCCGGAAATTGAACCCTAAATCTAAAGATACGCCATTATTAGCTAGCTATGGTATGACAAAATCATTCGGTGATCTGGTGGCTAATCAGGATATCAATTTTTCCATTTATCCAGGTGAGTTACATGCTTTGCTTGGTGAAAATGGCGCAGGCAAATCGACTTTTATCAAAATGGCCTATGGGCTGTTGCAACCAGATCAAGGCTATCTGGAATGGCGGGGTGAGCGCATAACAGTGACCAATCCGCAACAAGCGCGTGCCATGGGAATAGGCATGGTGTTTCAGCATTTTTCGCTATTTGAGGCACTGACAGTTGCTGAAAATATCGCTCTGGCTTTGCCGCCTGATTTCACGCGCCAGAAGCTATCACAAATGATTAAAACAAAATCAGCAGAATATGGTATCCCGCTAAATCCTGACAGTATCATTGCTGATCTTTCTGTTGGTCAGCAGCAACGCGTTGAGATTGTCCGCTGTTTGCTACAAAACCCGTCCTTGCTGATCATGGATGAGCCAACATCGGTGCTGACGCCGCAAGAAACGGATCAGCTGTTTCAAGTCCTCAAGCGGCTGGCTAAACAGGGTTGTGCGGTTTTATTTATTTCGCATAAGTTGGATGAGATAAAACAGCTAACGACACGCGCAACGATTTTGCGTGGCGGCATCAAAGTGGCTGAGGTCAAAACAAAAGATCAATCAACGCGGCAATTAGCGGAGCTGATGATCGGCGCCAAGGTTAAGGAAATTGGTACGCTATCCACCCCTAAAAGCAGTAAGACATTATTTTCTGTTAGCGGATTATCACGGTCAGCCGAAGGCCCGTTTGATATCGCGCTCAAGGATATATCTTTTTCGGTTAAGGCAGGTGAGATTTTAGGCATTGCTGGCATTGCGGGAAATGGTCAAAGCGAATTGATGGCCGCATTGACAGGGGAATGGCGACCAGCATCAGCGGCTGGCGTCAACAAGATTATGATTGGCGCGGCTGATATGACGCCATTGGCCCCTGCTGCGCGCCGCCGTGCTGGTCTTGCTTTTATCCCCGAAGAACGCAATGGCCATGCCGCCGTGCCGTCAATGACCTTATCCGAGAATGCCTTGCTCACTGGCTATGATCAGGCTGATGTGGTGCGGCGCGGTATCATTAATCATGACAATACCCTGGCTATGGCGCGGCATATTTCAAAAACCTTTGATGTCCGGCAACCGTCTGATGATCCGTTGGCTTCATCGCTGTCTGGCGGTAATTTACAGAAATTTGTTGTCGGCAGAGAGATTATTAAATCGCCGCAAGTGTTGATTGTATCACAGCCAACATGGGGGGTTGATATCGGCGCCACGCAATTTATCCGCACGGCTATGGCTAATCTTGCCAAACAAGGGTCAGCCGTCATTATGATTTCGCAAGACTTGGAAGAAATTTTTCAAATCGCTCATCACATCGCGGTTCTTAATAATGGCCAGTTGTCCGAAACCCTTAAAGTGGATGATGTGACGCCTGAACATATTGGATTACTGATGGGAGAAAGCCCCACAAGATCAGGTAAAGCAAGATCAGGTAAAGCAAGAGTATCGTCATGATTATTTTACAGAAACGCAAAGATATTCCAACATTTCTGACGATTGCTGTTCCGATTATAGCAATTTTGATCACCGTGCTGGCTGGCGGGATCATTTTTGCTTTGCTTGGATATCCCCCGCTAGCCGCTTTATATGAGTTTTTTATCGCGCCTTTATCGCGGCCTGATCAAGTTGGAAATCTGCTCGTTAAAGCCTGCCCTTTGATCATTATTAGCACCGGCTTGATTTTTTGTTATCGAGCTAATGTCTGGAATATTGGCGCCGAAGGCCAGCTCATCCTTGGGGCTATGGGGGCGGGCTGGGTCGCCTTATCTTTCCCTGAGGCAGAAAGCCCGTTCATGATCTTAGCCATGGCGGTTATGGCCATGCTAGCGGGGGCTTTATGGGGCGCAATCCCCGGATTACTCAAGATACGCTTCAAGGCGAGTGAGATATTGGTCTCATTAATGCTGACATATATTGCTATTTTTCTGGTTGACTGGACGGTACGAAGCCCATGGCGTGATCCGCTGGCATTTGGCTTTCCGTTAACCAAAGCCTATCCTGATGCTGGCTTAATTCCGGTCATGTCATTACCCGGAATTGGCCGATTAGGGCAGCTGCATTGGGGTGTGCCAGTGGCGTTTTTGGTGGCAATTTGTGGCTGGTTTTATTTGACGCGCAGTCTTGGCGGCTATCAAATTAAGCTCATGGGGGATGCCCCACGCGCCGGCCGATTTGCTGGCTTTAATCAAGGCCGGGTGACGATGTTTGTGATGATGGTATCAGGGGGATTGGCTGGTCTTGCCGGCATGATTGAAGTGTCTGCCAATATCGGCATGTTGCAGCCGCAAATCTCATTTGGGTATGGCTTCACGGCGATTATTGTGGCGTTTCTGGCACGCCTGAATCCGCTGGCCGCCATCGCGGCTGGATTAGTCGTTGCGCTGGCTGAGCTTGGCGGTGATACGGCACAAATCTCAATGCGTATCCCGAAAGTGGTGACAGGCATCTTTAATGGTATTTTGTTATTTATGTTATTGGCAGGGGAAACGCTGACCCATTATCGAATTGTTTGGGTTGGAGTGACAGAAAAAGCCAATATTGAAAAAGCCAGTATTGAAAAAGCCAGTATTGAAAAAGCCAATATTAAAAAAGATGGGGCTAGTCATGGCTGACGAGTTATTATTAGCAATCTTGCTGACCTCTGTGCCGCTAATCCTTGCCGCCACAGGGGAGCTTGTTGCCGAAAAAAGTGGTGTCCTTAATCTCGGTGTAGAAGGCATGATGCTGATGGGCGCGGTCGCTGCATTTGGTGTTGCCAGCCTAACAGGAAGCCCCTATCTGGGTATTCTTGGTGGCGGTTTAGCTGGCCTGCTGATATCCCTCATATTTGCTGTTTTTGTGCTGGGTTTGGCAACAAATCAAGTCGCAACAGGCTTGGCCTTAACGATTTTTGGAACTGGTCTTTCTGGTCTGATTATTCTGATGATTGGGCTTGCCTTGATCAGGGTTGGCATACAATACGCGGCTGGCGGGGTGCCCGCAAAGGCGCAAGGATTACCTGAAT
>NZIT01000083.1 GCA_002691725.1 SAR116 cluster bacterium
GGTTGGATTGCCATATCGCGAATAGACAAATCGGTCGATATCACCACTAAACGCATCAGCTGCCTCTTGGGCAGAGCCATAGACATAGCCTGATGTTAAATATAACGCTTCGGCGGTTTCATCAAATGGTGAACGGTTAACCCCACCACGAACCGCGAGTGTATCAGGGTGATATGATTTATTTTTATTCATTTATTCAGCTTAAATGATCAATATATCCCCATGCTTAGGGTCTTGGAGCATGTTTTGCAAGAATTCTTTGCAATGTGCGGCGATGTAATTTCAGCCGACGTGCTGTTTCGGATACATTTCTGCCGCATTGCTCATAGACGCGCTGAATATGCTCCCAGCGCACACGGTCAGCCGACATCGGGTCTTCGGGTGGTGGCGGCATAGACTCACCCTTTTGCAATAACGCCGCCACAATAGCATCAGGGTCTGCCGGTTTTGGAAGATAGTCAACCGCCCCTGCCTTAACCGCAGACACAGCCGTTGCTATGTTGCCAAATCCTGTCAGCATAATCACGCGACAGCCAGGTTGATTATCCTGGAGGATTTGGACAATATCCAACCCACTGCCTTGTTCCAGTTTCAAGTCAAGAATGGCATGGGTGAATTGCTCTGACTTAATGCATTCGCGCGCATCAGCAATGTTGGATGCCATTGTCACGATAAACCCTTTGCGTTCCATGACGCGCGCCAAGCGGCCAAGCAACGGTTCATCATCATCAACAATCAGTAGTTTATGTTCGGTTTTATGCATCATGATTTCCTACTATTCTATATAGGTAGAAAAGCAATAAACACAAGGCTTTAAAAAATGGGCGCGTGAGCTTACTTTGCGTATCCAACATCAACATCCGCACGCGGCAGAACAAATGTGACTTCCGCCCCCGCCGGTTTGACATTTCTGGCAACAAGTTTACCGCCCAGACCTTCGATCATCGTGGTCGCAATAAACAAGCCTAGCCCCATATGACCATCAATGCCTTTTCGGGATGAATTATATGGCTCACCAAGACGGCTAAGCACAGAGCTGGTAAACCCGGGGCCATCATCAGTGATACAAATAAACAAGTTGTTTTGATCCCAACCAACCGCAACCGTAACCTTGGTTTTGGCAAATTGCGCGGCATTATCAATCATCATCTCAAGGCTGTAAATGATATCGGGCCGCCGCCCAAGGATTGGCGTCTCGCCGTCTATTGTTGGCAGCGTCTGCAAAGTGATCATTTCCCGAATATCAGCAAAGCGATCATCAATCAGCCCTTGCACCAAGGCAATCGCCGCCACCGGGTCATGGCTCATCTGATCAATCTGATTGGCATCTTCGCTCAATCCAGCCAAGATCATGCGGCAGCGTTCGGTTTCGGCTTTCAAGGCTATGATCTCCGTAGCCAGGGTTTCATGATCTGCCTTCTCGTCAAGCATTTCTGCCAATTCATGAGTGATCAGGGTGATGGTATTGAGTGGTGAGCCCAATTTATGCGCCGCAACCGTGGCAAGGCTCCCTAAAGAGACCATTTGCTGTTCATGGGCAATATTAACTCGCGCATCCGAAAGCCCGCGTACAATATGACGCGCATGATTTGTCAAAAGCCCTGTGTAAATACCAATAAAGCCGACCGCGAAAACAATCCCTATCCATAATCCCACTAAATACAGACCTGGCCATTCGGGCGTTGTGTTCTGCCATGGTAACGGCAAATGATAAACCGATAACAGACTAGCCAGAAAAGCCACCATCAAGATAAGCGATATTGTATAGCGCATTGATAGAAGCGAGGCGGAGACCGCTACCGGTGCCAGCAAAAGCAAAGCAAAAGGATTGGTCAGCCCACCGGTTAAGAATAATAGGGCAAACAGCTGTAACGTATCAAACCCCAGCAGGAAAAACGCCTGATAATTATCAATCCGGATACGCGACCGGTTGACCAGATGATGCCAAATACCAACCACCGCAGAAATCAGGATAACCAGCATTAACCAGAAAATCGGAATATTCAGATCAAGCGCAAAATATACAACCAACACGGTCAGCAACTGACCACCTATCGCCATCCATCGCACCATAGACAACTGGCCGCTATTGATCAGATCATCAATCTTGAGAAAGGAGTAATCCTGATGTGGCATTTCCATTCCTTCGCCTGTGATCAGATATCAAGATTAGCCACTTTGAGCGCGTTTTCCTGAATAAATTGACGTCTTTGCTCAACCGCTTCGCCCATCAGCATGGCAAAGGATTCTTCGGCCGCATCTTCATGCTCAATGGTCACTTTCAGTAATGTCCGCTGATTTGGGTCAAGTGTAGTTTCCCATAGCTGTTCAGGGTTCATTTCCCCCAACCCTTTATAGCGTGATACTTGCGCCCCTTTACGGCCAAGCTCAAAGATATGGTTAACCATGCTGATCGGGCCATTGATAGGCAGCGTCTTGCTGCCAACAATCAGCTGCGCAGGTTTCGCAAAATGCCGCTGAAGATCACCAATCATAGGGTCAAGACGGCGGGCTTCTTCGATTGCCAGCAGACGCGGCGCTAAGATGTAACGCTCAGTCACGCCGCGCAATGTGCGTGAGATTTCCATGACATCCTGATTATTGGCATCGCTCACAATCTGCCCTTGCCAGCCGCGCTCCAGAATGTCCGACAGCCCTTCAAGCCGTTTCGCCAAATAATCAGCAGCTTCCGGATTGGTAATACTTTCAGACGACAGAATGCCAGCGATCGCCGCTTGTTCAACAACATGTTCAGAGCCAACAATTCGCGCCATGGACTGAATGCTCTTGCTGGCTTGAATAGCTGTCATCGTCAGCGCATTAAGATCAGCACCGGCAATTTGCTGACCATCGGCAAGCTCTAGCACCGCGTCTTTAAGGCCTTGTTCTTTAAGATATTGATCCATTGCTGGCTGATCTTTGAGATAGACCTCAGACTGGCCACGTTTGGCACGGAATAATGGCGGCTGAGCAATATATAAATAGCCGCGTTCGATGAGAGGCTTCATATGACGGAAGAAAAATGTCAACAGCAATGTCCGAATGTGACTGCCGTCAACATCAGCATCTGTCATAATGATGATGCGATGATATCGGGCTTTATCGGGGTCCAAGTCGGTGTTGCCAACACCCGCCCCAATCGCCGTGATCAGCGTGCCTAATTCCGCCGAGCTTAGCATTTTGTCAATGCGCGCTCTTTCAACATTGAGAATCTTGCCACGAAGCGGCAGAATAGCTTGATTGGCACGGTCACGTCCTTGCTTGGCAGAACCGCCAGCAGAATCGCCCTCAACCAGAAAGATTTCTGATTTTTCAGGGTCTTTTTCCTGACAATCTGCCAGCTTGCCGGGCAAACTAGTGATATCAAGAACCCCTTTACGGCGCGTCAGCTCACGGGCTTTTCTTGCCGCCTCGCGCGCGGCCGCTGCCTCAAACGCTTTTGAGACAATTTTTTTCGCTTCATTCGGATGCTCTTCTAACCATTGCGATAATGCCTCTGCCACGGCTTGTTCGACAAGTGGCCGAACTTCGGAGGAGACAAGCTTATCTTTAGTCTGTGATGAAAACTTGGGATCAGGAACTTTGGTTGAGATAATAGCCGTCAGCCCTTCGCGCGCATCATCCCCTGATAGCTGAGTTTTTTCTCGCTTAGCAATGCCACTGTCTTGAGCATAGTTATTGATCACACGAGTCATGGCCGCCCTAAACCCGGCCAAATGGGTGCCGCCATCACGCTGTGGGATATTGTTGGTAAAGCACATCGTGGTTTCATGATAGGAGTCTGTCCATTCCATAGCCAGCTCAACGCCAACACCTTCTTTTTCAGTGTTAGCCGTTATTGGTTCATGCAGAGATTGGCGCGACCGATCAATCCATGAGACATATTCTTTCAGCCCACCATCAAATTTAAACTCACGCTGTTTTTGCTCAGCCTGCCGATCATCGGTCAGAATAATGCTAATGCCGCTGTTCAGAAAAGCCAGCTCACGCAGGCGATGTTCTAATGTTCCAAAATCAAAATCAACATTGGTAAAGGTCTCTTGTGATGGCGTGAAGGTGATCAATGTTCCGCTTTCACCATCAGCATCACCAACAATACTTAGCGGGGATGTCGGCTCACCATGCTCAAAGCGCATGGCGTGACGTTTGCCATCACGTTTAATTTCCATATCCAATACCGAACTAAGCGCATTAACCACGGATACACCGACCCCATGTAAGCCGCCAGATACTTTATAGGTATTGCTGTCAAACTTACCGCCAGCATGAAGCTGAGTCATGATCACCTCAGCCGCAGAGACGCCTTCTTCGGCATGTATTTGAGTTGGAATGCCGCGCCCATTATCGGTAACTGTGACTGATCCATTGCCGTTCAGGGTAATGGTGACCTTGTCACAGTATCCGGCCAAGGCTTCGTCAATGGCATTATCAACAACCTCATAAATCATGTGATGAAGGCCTGAGCCATCATCAGTATCGCCGATATACATACCCGGACGTTTGCGGACAGCATCAAGGCCTCTTAAAACCTTAATCTGATCGGCGCCATATTCACCTTCGCTCTGGCTCTCCTGATCTTGATCGCTCATGTGCTTATCCTTCCCATCGATATGATGATATTTGCCGCCATGTTTTATATTTAATCACTAAACAATTTGCCCTTTATCAAGATGAATAACATTGGCCTGACGGCTTATTGGCGCAAAGCTAATGCTGTCCGTGCCGCTAAACCATACTTGCCCTGGTAAAGCGCTCGTCAGCTCAAACAAGGCTAATCTTCGCTCCGCATCCAGATGCGAGACAATATCATCCAGCAAAAGAATAGGTGGTCGTGACAGGCGTTGATTCTGCAACCGCGCATGCGCCAAGATGACTGATATAACCAGCGATTTCTGCTCACCTGTTGATGAGGTTTCCGCTATCTGGCCAGTATCCGAGTGGCGCACTTCCAATACGCTGTTATGAGGCCCTGGCATTGTGACTTCACCAAGTTGCCTTTGCGCCCGCGCCGCTGACCTGATGCGATCCTCAACATCAACCGCAGGCATGTCATGAAGCCATGTTTCGGCAAGCCCTGTTATCGTTAGCCGTGCCGCCGGAAACCCAACCACCGGCATGGCGGCTTCGTGATCAAGAGCATCACCCATGGTCTGACGCGCCGCGATAATAGCAATTCCGGTTTCCGCCAGCTCTTGCTCCACAGCGGCAAGCCAGCGATCTTCCGCGCCATCTTCAAGCAGACGATTTCTTTGCCGCATCCCGCGCTCATAGCGGCTTAACCGGCCAGCATGCGCAGGGTCAAAAGCAATCACCAAGCGATCTAAAAACCGCCGCCTTTCACCTGGTGAGCCAGCCAGAACACTATCCATGTCAGGGGTTAGCCATGATATCGCCAAGCGTTCAGCAAGCGCCGATTGCGATGCGTTGGCGCCATCAAGGCGGATAGCGCGGCGCCCATTTTCTTGATTAACCTCTTCGCCTGTTCCNGCNCGAAATGCNCCAAACTCTGTTACCGCCTCNCATGAAATGGCCCAGCGCCAGTTATCNCTGANNGNGNNAGCAGNCNGNTTATNNGNCTCNCCNTTTAGCATCAGNTGCTCACGCTTTNCNCGCCGCAANCCNCGNCCTGGCGCCATCAATGANACCGCCTCCATAATATTNGTTTTGCCNGCACCATTAGGGCCAATNANGATCACCATGCGCTCATCAAGCATAAGATCAAGATCATGGTAATTGCGAAATCGGGTTAATCCAAGATGCCGTATCCATGCTTGCGGTGTCGAATGGGCTGGTTGAGGAATAGGGTTACTGGCAGTCACATGAATATCCTGAACCTGATCAGACGCGCATCGGCATCACCACAAACAGACTGGCGTCATCTTTGGGTGATCGGATCAGTGTCGGGTTAGATGGCTCAGCAAAGGCAAACTCCATATCATCACCTTCAATCAAATGGGTAATATCCAGCAAATACTTCGCATTAAATCCAATCTTCAGATCATCATCAGCCCAGCTCGCTTCAATGACTTCAGTCGCGCTCGCCTGATCAACACTACTCGCTGAGATGGTTAGGCTACCGCTACTGAACGTCAGCTGAACGGTGCGGGTTTTTTCAGCCGAGATCGTCGACACACGATCAACCGCAGCGCTAAAATCAGCAACGCTGACCGTCGATTTACGTTGATTATCTTTCGGCACAACACGGTCATAATCCGGAAATGTNCCATCAATCAGTTTTGATGTCATGANAACCTGACCCAAGGAAAAGCGTGCCCGATTATCCGAAAGACCAACCTCAACATCGCCATCATAATCTTCCATTAAGCGGAATAATTCGGAATAGGCCTTGCGCGGAACAATCACCGACGGCATGGTTTCCGCCCCTTGCGGCAAATCCATCTGGGTTAAGGCAAGCCGATGCCCATCGGTCGCCACAGCACGCAGTTGACGTTCAGGTGTGTGATGCAAATAAATGCCGTTCAAATAATACCGCGATTCTTCGGTTGATGTCGCCATTCGGGTTAGCTCAATCATTGACTTGAGGTCAGCGGCTGGCACATGAAATGAGACTGGCATTTCAGCACTGCTAATCGCTGGAAAATCCTCAACTGGCAGAATGGGCAGGCGGAATGTCGNGNGCCCGGCGCTAATCTGCGCCTGACCACTATCGTCAGATGAGATGGTAATCTCTGACCCTTCGGGTAATTTTCGGACAATGTCGTAAAGCATATGGGCAGGCGTTGTGATAACGCCTTCTTCGGCGACAGCGGCATGGGTGNTTTCCACCATATCCATTTCCATATCGGTGGCNGTCAANTTNAACTGACCNGCCTCAGCTCTAATCACCATATTAGATAAAATTGGTATCGTATTCCGCCGNTCTACNACACCTTGGATATGACCAAGCGGCTTNATCAATGCGGCGCGATCAATNCTTANTTTCATGGCGAGGCCTTTCTCTAGTCTTTTGGTCTTGCTAGGGTTTAGTCATTCGAGTTTGTGATCATATTTGTCAATATTGTGCCGCTAAGATGAACCATTTTNCAGCTAAAATAATAACTTTCTTAAGCCACAGCCTAGTATCACCTTTTATGCAGGCAACACAATTTATAGCATGTTTTTACGCATTAATACCACAATATAATGTGTTCTTATCGGAAATGAGCGCTGCTCGGTTTAGGTGCTAAGAAGTGAGCGGATCATCACAACATCATCAGCAATTTGACGATCTTCTGTCATCATATCCTCAATCTTGCGCACCGCATGCATAACCGTGGTGTGATCTCTGTCACCAAATTTGCTGCCAATTTGCGGATACGAGCAATTGGTCAGGTTTTTTGCCAGATACATGGCAATTTGACGAGGCCGAACAATGTTTCTTGAGCGCCGGTTAGAATGCATTTCTGTCTGCCTGATATTATAATATCGCGCCACTTCACGCTGGATAGCGTCAATTGAGATTTGCGCCGAGCTTGACCGCAACAGATCGCTTAAAACTTCATGAACAGTGTCAATCGTGATCGGCACATCAAATAGCGACGCATAAGCTGATAAGCGATTTAATGAGCCTTCTAGCTCACGCACATTTGAGGTGATTTTACGCGCCAAATATTCCATGACCTTTTGTGGCAGATCAATGCTCTCAAGCTCTGCCCGTGCTTGCAGAATACCAAAGCGCAACTCAAATGTGGTGGGGTGAATATCCGCCACCATGCCCCAGTTCAGCCGCGACCGCAGGCGTTCTTCCATACCATCAAGATTGGTCGGTGATTTATCGGCAGATAAGATGATTTGCCTGTTTTGGTCAATCAATGCGTTAAATGTGTGAAAAAACTCCTCTTGTGTGCTGTCTTTACCGCTGATGAATTGCACATCATCCACCATCAACACATCAACAGAACGGAACTGTTCCTTGAATTGCATGGTATCGCGAAAGCGAAGCGCGCGAATAAATCGGTACATAAACTTTTCCGCCGACAGATAGACAACCTTCCGCGACGGATCACGGCGTCTAATATGCCACGCAATCGCATGCATCAAATGCGTTTTGCCTAAACCCACACCGCCATGCAGAAATAACGGATTGAATGACGGCACATCAGATTCCGCCACNCGCATGGCAGCGGCATAGGCGAGTTCATTCGGTTTACCAACAATAAAATTATCAAATGTCATNCGCGGATCAAGAACCCCGCCAAGCTCATCGCCGCTATAGGTTTTTGCTATTGGCGCTGTTTTGCCAGCGGTCATGCCAGCCGACATCTCAGCCGTCATATTAGATTTTTCTGGCATCACCGAAACATGCTGTTTATGGCTGACTTTAACGTCGCGCACGGATTGGTCCTCGGCTTGCCAATACATACGCAAGCGATCAGCGTATTGGCTATTCACCCGAGCAGTCACAAGGCTTGAGGCAGACCTCAACATAACAATTCCATGTTCAAGGCTATAAATATCTAGCCCCTTGATCCAGTTACGCCAGATATTATCGCCAAGATCAGCACGGATACGATCCTTAACACGCATCCATTTTGTTAAAAGATGATCATCAACTTGATTTGGGCTGGTTTTGTTATTGTTACTATCTTCCGAGCCCATATGTAACATTCCTTTAGTCGAGACCAATAAAATTGACTAATTACATCCAATGTATCTTTTCAAAAACCGCATTTTGATACCATAATTACCCTCATATTTATCTGATATATACGACAAATATCGTCAATATCGGAGGATGTGTCTGACACAAGTGCCAAAGCAGGTTCAAAACCAGGTTCAAGAACAAGAAACTGAAAACAGATACCTGTTCACTATTTTCAAGTTCTAGAATTTTACAGAACTGCCATAACCCTTCAAGTCAATTTGCCATCAACTTGTCGTCAAGCCCTAAAAAAATTATTTTGCAGAAAAATGCGTATGCAAAATCAAGGCTTTGAATGAATTGCCTCCTTGATTTTATCCTGCTTGCATCATCCTGTCTTGAGTGGCCAAGGCATGCTTTTGCGTGTTGTCATCTTGGCGGCTTTCAAAAAAGTTAACAGATTCAATAGTCGAATCAATTTACCCTAGAAAANAGATTAATTCTGACTTCTAAAATGCTTTTCCGAATCGGTAATAAAAAAGCCTGTCTGCTGACAGGCTTTTCCAAAATACTGGTTTTGCAGTCGGTATTGCGATNATTAGGCGGCAATCGCCTTAATAGCCGCAGAAAGCCGTGACAGTTTTCTGGACATCGTATTTTTATGAAAAATACCTTTCGTGACACCCCGATGCATTTCAGGCTGTGCATGCTTCAAAGCTTCCCGTGCTGCTTCCTGATCCCCGCTAGCAATCGCCGCCTCTACCTTTTTAATAAAGGTACGGATGCGGCTACGGCGATCCCGATTAATGTCTTCAAAAGCTGAATTACGCCGAATGCGCTTTTTCGCTGATTTATGGTTGGCCATAACCAATCCTCTTATAAGTCAATCTCGATTGCGGCGTTAATGCCTCAAACGACACATCTTGTCAAGGCTTTCCCCATTTCTTGCCATGTTTCATTATATTTCATCATGTTTTTGGCTTGGAACGAGGGGGATAGCCTGATTTATTCAGGCATGATGGCGATTTTCCATAAATTAGTCTCACCTGCTTGGGCTGAACTAATGACCAATCTTTCGTTTTGCCGATGCCATGCCAGATCAGCAACAGCCTCCCATCCTAGCGGGATTAAGGCCATATCATAATAATCTTGCACATCGCTTTTATCGGATGAGCCCGATACATAAATGACGACAATANGGCCATCAGGACTATCAAAGGCAAAGCCTAAATCACTTTCAATGCTCATATTATCCATAATCGGCACATCACCAATCCATCTTTGTTGTGGGCTTTGTTGCGGGGTTTCCGCCATGACAGGTGATGCCAACATGAAAGCCATGAATATTAATAATGCGCGTATCATGTTTATTGTTTTACCTTATCGTTGGCATTGAGAGCAATAAAAACTCGCACGGCCTGATTGTCTTATCATTTTTATGGCTTTGCCGCAGCGATGGCATGGNGCATCTTGACGACCATAAACGTGTAATTGCTGGGCAAAATATCCGATCTCGCCACCCGGCTGTACATGATCACGCAGACTTGTTCCGCCGGCCTCGATGGCTTGGGTCAGCACTTGGCGGACAGCTTGGGTAAGTATATCGGCTTTGGCTTTGCTGATCCGATGCGCCGCCCGTTTGGGTGCGATGCCAGCTAAATAGAGCGCTTCTGATGCATAGATATTGCCAATCCCTGCCACCACATGCTGATCAAGCAGCACCGCTTTTATCGGGGCTTTGCGGCGCTTTAATTCGGCGTGAAAGGCATCACCATTCCACCGATTGCCCAATGGCTCAGGGCCAAGATGCTTTATCAGCGGATGCTGTTCTACCTTATTGCTTGGCATTANAGCGACACCGCCAAATCTGCGTGGATCATTGAGAACGGCGGTGATGGTATCGTCACCCTCAGCCGCCACTTCTATGATCAGATGATCATGGGGCTTAGCCGCTATTGCCGCCATTTTATCAGGATAAATCCGGACTGAGCCTGACATGCCAAGATGCACCACCAGCGTCAGTTCCTNTTGCGNCTTCGNCATATTGATGAGGATATATTTCGCTCGTCTATGGCAGCTGGTGACAATGGCGCCTGTTATGACTTCCGCAATATCAGATGGGATCGGCCATCGCATNGTCTTGCCTGAGGTTTTCACCTGATGTATCACCTTGCCTTTGAGGCTTGTATCAAGGGCCGATTTTACGGTTTCTACTTCAGGTAATTCTGGCATTATGGCTTCCTTTATCTATGGCGCATGATATATGGTAGATTATGACTAAATCCAGCACATATGATACTGACAAGAATAATAGCGCTCTTGTTGATTTTGGTGATCAAATTATTCCAGCATCTACCAAACAGCAACGTGTTAATGATGTCTTTCGCTCTGTTGCCGCATCTTATGATATCATGAATGATGTGATGAGCCTTGGTATTCATCGCGTCTGGAAAGATCAGTTGATGAATATGATCGCGCCTGCGCCTGATCAACAGCTGATTGATCTTGCTGGCGGTACTGGTGATATTGCCTGCCGATTTCTCAAGCGCGGGGGTAAGTCTGCGCTGATCTGTGATATCAACACTGATATGATGATGGCGGGGCGTGAACGGCCTGATTTATATCCGTTTGGACATGCCTTGCAATGGGTGGCTGGTGATGCTAGCGCCTTGCCCTTAGCTGATCAGTCGGCTGATGTGGTGACCATTTCATTTGGCTTGCGCAATGTCACTGATCGTGATGCCGCGCTTCGGCAGGCGTTGCGTCTCCTCAAGCCTGGTGGCCGTTTCTATTGCCTTGAGTTTAGTCATGTTCGCAACCGGCCATTATCTGCTGTGTATTCACTATGGTCAGAGATGCTGCCCGGCATGGGGGCTTTAATCGCCAGGGACGCTGCCTCTTATCGCTATCTGGTCGAATCGATCAAACGCTTCCCCGATCAAGAAACTCTTGCTGCTATGATGGGCTTGGCAGGATTTGCCCGTGTTCGGCATCGTGATTTAAGTGGCGGCATTGCTGCTATTCATTGCGGATGGAAAGCTGGCTAATGGTTTGGCGTCTGCTCTTGCTGACCAGTTTTGCCTTGCGTTGCGGCATCGCTGGCGCGATTGCCAACACCTTTCGTCATCGGCGCATGGTTTTCTTGTGCTTACGCTATGTTGATATTATTTTCTCATGGCGCCGGCAATCTGTTTTGGCTGAGCTGCCAGATCGGCTCAATCAGCTTGGCCCAGGCTTTGTGAAATTGGGGCAAACTCTGGCCATGCGGTCAGATTTAATTGGCACGGATTTAGCGCATCGTCTGGCCATACTTCATGATGACGTCGCCCCCTTAAAACATAAGCAGATGGCGAAGCGGCTTGCCCTAATATCGGCTGAACACAATCTTAGGATTATGCCACATCCTATTGCCGCTGGCTCTGTCGCGGTTGTGTATCGGGGGCACAATGACTGTGGTGATGATCTGGCGATTAAGCTATTACGGCCTAAAATTAAGATGCGATTGCTTGCTGATTTNCAGCTGATCAAACTTGCCTATCNGTTTTGCCAATGGCTGTTGCCNCAATCTCAGATCGTTCAATGTGATGACCTGTTAGAACAATGCGGNAGGGNGATTGATAAAGAATGTGATTTGCGCGTTGAAGCCTATCATATGACGCGATTTGCCAAACATACTCAGCATTTGCCTCATATTGTGANGCCCAAAGTGTACTGGCAATATACGCATCATGATATGCTAGTAATGGACTATCATAACGGTGAGCAGATCACAGATCAGGCTAAACTGATCGCCAGCGATATTGACCCGGCTAATATCATCAATCAGCTCACGGCACTTTATTTTAAGCATATCTTTATCGATGGCTGGTTTCATGGTGACCCGCATGCAGGTAATATCATGCTGAACCCCGAAGGCCAGATGGTTTTTCTCGATTTCGGACTAATCGGACAGCTTGCTCCTGGTGATCGGCAATTTCTGCTCGCTGTCTTGATAGCGATACAGTATCGCAACACGGCATTGCTTATTCATTTGCATCAACAGGCTGGTTTCATCCCCAGCCATACTGATATCAGCGCATTAAGCGCCGCTATTGAGCAGGCTTTCGTCACTAATTCAAGTAATGGTACAGGTGATAATATGGGCGATAATACGGGCGATGATGTCTTCGCGCAAATCAAGACGATTTTTAATATCGCCAGACAATTTAATATTCAAATCGCTCCCTCTTGGCCAATTTTGCATCGAACTCTGCTTATGCTTGACGGGCTTATTCATGATCTTAATTCGGTCATCAGCGCGGCGCATCACTCGGTCGATCCCCCGCCGTCATCTGAGCCATCCCTGATGCACCGATTTATGGAGTGTTTAATGCAGGATATGGATCGCTCGCTGGCTCCACTAATGCCTGTCTTGATGGAATGTGATCATGCTAGCGATCATGTTTTGCTGAAAATGTGGCAAGATCATTGTCTTGATTATGCGAAAGAGCATGGCAAAACTCATGGTAAAACTCATGGCAGGGCGCATAATAATGCTGCATGACTTTACATTTTGTGAAATACAAATTATCATTGCTTCACATTTTGTGAAACATGAGGATAATCTATCATGGATATGGATTCCATTATTGAAGCTTTAGGCGGCGCAGCACAGGTTCAAACCCTCTTAGGCGTTGGCCCAAGTGCTGTCAGCAACTATCGCGCCCGTGGTCAGTTTCCTGAATATGCCCGTATCCGCATCTGGCAGGCGTTAAAAGCGCGCGGCATCACCGTTGATCCCGAAACGCTGAGTGTTGAGCCATCAGGTCAGCCCAAGCCAATCGCCTCAAACCATGGCAATGTCAGCCCTGTCGTCAACCCAGCCGTTACTGCAATCCCAGAACCTCCACGCATTTTATTGATCATAAGTGGCGGTATCGCCGCCTATAAATCGCTTGAGCTGATCCGCCGGATAAAAGATAAAGGCTGGCACATCCGCTGCCTCATNACAGCATCGGCTGAGCAGTTTATCACCCCGTTATCGGTTTCAGCATTAAGCGGTGAGACCACCTATACGGAACTATTCTCGCTGACAGACGAAGCCGAAATGGGGCATATCCGGCTCGCGCGCGAGGCCGATGCCATTGTCATTGCGCCAGCAACAGCAAATATCATGGCAAAAATGGCCTATGGCTTTGCCGATGATCTGGCAAGCACTGTTCTGCTGGCCACCGACGCGCCGATATTAATCGCACCTGCTATGAACCCATTTATGTGGGCGCATCCAGCGACCCAAGCCAATCAGCGCCAGTTGAAAATAAGGGGCATTAGCTTTGTTGGTCCTGATAGTGGCGATATGGCATGTGGCGAGGATGGCGCCGGGCGNCTGGCTGANACCCCGCAGATCATTAATGCCATTAGCCATATTTTACCCGGAAGCGGTAGATTAAATGGCAAGACAGCATTGGTCACATCAGGCCCAACGCATGAACCTATTGATCGGGTCCGCTATATTGCCAATCGCTCATCAGGCAAGCAAGGTCATGCCATTGCCGCCGCCCTTGCCCGGCAAGGCGCTAAAGTCACNCTTATTTCAGGCCCTGTCAATATGCCGCCGCCGCCCGGCGTTCATGTTGTGGCGGTAGAAACAGCCCAAGACATGCTGACCGCATCGCTTGCTGCCATGCCTGCGGATATTGCTGTTTGCGCCGCCGCCGTTGGTGATTTCGCTATTGCTAATAATGGTGCTAATTCTGGTGCCGGTGCTGGAAAAATTAAAAAATCCGATACTGGTGATGCGCCACAGCTAATCTTACAGCAAAACCCTGATATTTTAGCAACGATTGCTGATCATAAAAT
>NZIT01000084.1 GCA_002691725.1 SAR116 cluster bacterium
GCCTATTCGTTTAAATACAGCCCACGCCCCGGTACACCTGCGGCAAATGAAGAGATGCAAGTTGATGAGGCGGTTAAATCAGAACGTCTCGCCGGCCTGCAACAGGTGCTGGCCGCACAGCAACGCGCCTTTAATCATTCAAAATTGGATCAGGTGATGGATGTGTTAATTGAACGCCCAGCTAATCGGGTTGGCCAGAAAGCCGGACGTTCGCCATGGATGCAGGCGGTTCATTTTAACGAAACCGCTGGTGCGATTGGTGATATTATTCCACTCAAAATTGTCTCAGCAACGCAAAACAGTCTTGCTGGAGAGCCTATTCTGTCAGTATAATAATCAATGACCAAAAAAGCAGGAAACGCATAGCGTGAAGCCAAAACCAGATTTACCTAATTCGATCACTATTGAGTTTGATGATAATCATGTGCTTCCCCTGCTTTATGGCCATCACAACAGCAATTTGGCGCATATTGAAAAAACACTTGATGTCAGGCTCGACTCATTTGGTAACATCATCCAAATTTCAGGCACAAAAGATAATTCCATTATGGCCAAAACTGCTCTCGAAGCTATTTATAAACGTATATCGAATACCAAGGGTCAATCAGAAGAGGCACCAAAAGGCATGATTGATGATGCATTAAGGTGGGCGAAAAGCCAATCGCCAGACGCGATTAGCCGATTTGCTGAAAATTCCAGCGCCATAGCAACCTGGAAAAAAACCATCTCAGCGAAAAGTAAAATGCAGCAAGACTATCTTGATGCTATTACCAAAAATGATGTGGTGTTTGGCATTGGTCCTGCGGGTACTGGCAAAACCTATCTGGCGGTGGCGCGCGCCGTTGATGCCTTAAAATCTGGCCAGGTTGAGCGCATTATATTATCACGTCCGGCGGTTGAGGCTGGTGAAAGGCTAGGCTTTTTGCCCGGTGATATGAAAGAAAAGGTAGACCCATATTTGCGCCCATTATATGACGCGATTTATGACATGATGCCGCCTGATAAAATGGATCGTATGATGGCGGCCGGGCAGATTGAAATTGCTCCATTGGCGTTCATGCGGGGGCGGACATTGGCGCAATCCTTTGTTATCATCGACGAAGCGCAGAACACGACTGCGGTTCAGATGAAGATGGTATTGACGCGGATCGGCGATGACTCCAAGATGGTAATTACAGGTGATCTGGGTCAGATTGATCTGCCATCAGGGCAAACCTCTGGTCTTGCTGATGCGGTATCCCTGCTTGATGGAGTAAAAGGGATTGATATTACAACATTTACTGGCGAAGATGTGGTAAGACACCCTGTTGTCGCCCGAATACTGAAAGCGTATGATAAAAGAGATAATAAGACATAGGCATGACCAAAGATGACTGATGCAGCCGCGAGGCAGCCCACATCCGTGACCGAAGATGATGATGCTGATAGTATCGAGATCGCTATAACCGAACAGGTTGTCGCAACGATATTGATCAAAGACCCGTCTTGGCACGAGATTCTAAACAAAACAGATCAAGCACGGCTATCGCTGGTGATGAAAGAAGCCTTGCAGATGGCTGATGATAATGTGCAGCCGATTGCCGCCTCGCCTATTATACCCCAGCCTATTATGCCGACTACCATGCCGGCTTCATTTTCGATTATGCTCACCGATAATCGCCAGATGGCCATGTTTAATCAGCAATTCCGCCAGAAAGAGCTAGCCACCAATGTCTTGTCTTTCCCTGATGAGGAGGATGATCAGTATCTTGGTGATATCGCAATAGGTTATGCGATCACCAAAGCCGAGGCAGAGGCCGAAGGCAAGCGGGCAGATGATCATTTTCTGCATTTGCTTGTCCATGGCATCTTGCATCTTTTGGGGTATGATCACCTCAATGATGATGATGCTAATGTTATGGAAGCTGAAGAAGCCCGGATTCTAGCGGTTATCGGTATTGCTGATCCTTATCAATCTCTTGGTGGGGTTTAGCTATGACAACGTCAGCAGGATCAAAAATGGGGTTTTGGAAAAAAATAAAATATGGATTGAAGAAGCTCATTCCCGGAAACTCCTCGCCCTTAGCGCGTGAGGAAATTGCCGAACTTCTGGAAGAATCGTTTCGTGAGACGGTGCATTTTGATAGCCATGAAAGCACCTTGCTGCAAAATATGCTGGGCTTGCGCGATATCACGGCGGTTGATGTCATGGTGCCGCGGGCTGATATATTTTATGTTGATCAATCTGATAGTATGGAACAGATCATTGAAAAAATAACTGGTGCTGGCCATTCTCGTGTGCCAGTCGTCAATGAAAATCTTGATCAGGTTGAAGGTATTTTGCATATCAAAGACCTGTTGCGAATGATGCAGGCGAATGAGAAGGTGGATATCATCGCACATCTGCGGCAACCGATCTTTATCTCGCCGACGATGCGGTTACTGGATTTATTGCAGGAAATGCGGATACGCCGCCTACATCTGGCCTTGGTCGTCGATGAATATGGCGGAACAGATGGCTTGATCACGATTGAGAACCTGGTCGAGGAGATCATTGGTGAGATCAATGACGAACATGATGAGGACACCACGCCATTATTTGATATTGCCAGTGATGGAACTGCGATGGCTGATGCGCGGCTCGAAATTGAGCGGCTGGAAACGGTCACTGGCTCATTGCTTGATGAAGATAATCAGGATGAAATTGATACTGTTGGTGGATTGGTTATCTCACTTGCTGGCCGCGTGCCTGGCCGGGGTGAAATTATCAGGCACCCGTCGGGGCTTGAGTTTGAAATCATTGAAAGTGACCCACGCCATGTGTCGATGATTAAGATCCGTCGTTTAATCAAATCGTCTCAGAAATCAATCTCATGATAAAGCACTGGCCGGCATTAGCGGTGCCATTAGCCGGTATGCTGGCAAGCTTTGCCCTGCCTCCTATGCATATTCTGCCATTGGTATTTGCTCTTGCCTATCCGATGGCACGACTGCTGGCTTGCTCGACCATACGCTCCGCTTTCTGGGTCGGTTGGGGATGTGGGTTAGGCTGGTTTATCGTCTCATTATACTGGATCAGCAACGCCATGATGACAGGCGGCGCAGAGTTTTATTGGATGATCCCATTTGCGATGCTTTGCCTGCCCTCTGTTTTGGCGATATTTTGGGGCGTTGCGTTTGCTCTCGCCTGGTGCTCTGGCACATCTCCAACAATCAGATGGGCGGCATTAATCGCATGGGTGATGATTGCCGAATATGTGCGCGCTTTCCTCTTTACCGGGTTTCCGTGGCAATCCCCTGGAATGGTGTTTGCCATCGCCCCATTAGGGTTTGATCTGGCATCGGTGATTGGGGTGTTTGGCTGCGGCGTTGTCATGATAATGGTAGCGGGACTACCGCTTGCTTGGCGCCTTGATAAAGGCTTTGGCAAAGTCATATCAGCTATGCTGGCAGGCGTGGTTGTGGTTGCCGCTATTGCCGCCCAGCGGCCAGCGGTTGATCATGCCGCATCAGGGCTTACCGTGCGGATGGTTCAGCCCGCAATCCAGCAGCAGGATAAATGGAAGTATGAGCTAAGGGATCAGCATCTCAAAGCGCATCTGGACCAAAGCCAGGCTGTTGGCAGCAATCAATCATCGGCAAGTCCTGACGTAATTATCTGGGGTGAGGTCAGTTATGCAGGCTTTCTTGAAAACGATTGGGATAATATCAATGCCCGATTATCAGAAGCAACAGCAGGCGGGTCATGGCTAATCCTTGGCTCATTAAGAAAACAGCATTTAGCCGATCAAGCCAAATATTTTAATAGCATCTTTCTCATTAACCCGGATACGCGCATCAGCGGCATATATGATAAACGCAATTTAGTGCCATGGGGCGAATATGTTCCTTTTCGGGAAATGTTTTCATTCGTTGATAATCTGGCTGGAGGCATAGATTTTTCTGCTGGCACGGGCGCGTGGATGCAAAAGCTTGAACGCTCAGATGGACAGATTGTCCATATTGCCCCGTTAATCTGTTATGAAGTTATCTTTCCGGTTAGCACACGCAAGGCCGCGGCAGGTGCTGATATGATGGTTAACCTGACCAATGATGCGTGGTTTGGCGATAGTCTGGGGCCTAGGCAGCATCTAGCGATGGCGCAAATGCGGTCTGCCGAACTAGGGTTGCCTATGGTAAGGGTAGCAACAACCGGCATTTCCGCCGCCATAGATGCTTATGGCAGGATCACATCGCACATCAATTATAATGCTTCTGAATGGCAGGATACAGAAATCTCTGGCCGCACTCATACGTTTTATGCCAGTTATGGTGAACTTGGCTTCCTCATTTTAATGGTCTTATGTGTCTTAACGGGAATAGGCTTTCGGTNTCGCAACTGATTGGCTTGACGCATAAAATACGATGACTAGAATAAGCCGAGTTTTAATAAAAAGGAATGATAATGACACATCTTTTTACAAGNGAATCTGTTTCTGAAGGCCATCCAGATAAAGTATGCGACCGTATTTCTGATGAAGTGGTTGATCTGCTTATCGGCAAGGATAAAGAAAGCCGGGTGGCGTGTGAGACATTTGCAACAACAAACCGAACAATCATTGGTGGTGAAATTCGGTGTAGTCAGAAAGTCGATAAAGACGAAATTATCGCTGTCGCCAGAGAAGCTGTTAAAAGCATAGGCTATGAGCAAGATGGCTATCACTGGCAACATATGGCGGTNGAATGTTATCTGCATGAGCAATCCAGTGACATTGCGCAAGGCGTTGATGCGGGATCAAATAAAGACGAAGGTGCTGGTGATCAGGGGATTATGTTCGGCTATGCCTGTCAAGAAACCGATGTGCTTATGCCAGCGCCAATCTTATATTCGCATCAAATCCTGAAATCGCTGGCTGAGGCCAGACATTCAGGTCAGGCTGATATTTTAGGGCCAGATAGCAAATCACAAATCACTTGTGTCTATGAGAATGGCAAACCTGTGCGTGCGTCTAGTGTTGTTGTCTCGACCCAACATACCGAAGGCAGTGAGGGCAAAGTGCGTGATCTGGTGCGTGAACATGTTGTCAAGATTCTGCCTGATGGCTGGATGTGTGATGAAAACGATTTTTATGTTAACCCAACAGGCACGTTTGTCATTGGTGGCCCTGATGGTGATGCCGGGCTTACTGGCCGCAAGATTATCGTTGATACTTATGGTGGCGCGGCGCCTCATGGTGGCGGCGCATTTAGCGGCAAAGACCCGACAAAAGTGGATCGTTCTGCCGCCTATGCTGCCAGATATTTAGCTAAAAATGTCGTTGCCGCTGGCTTGGCTGATAAATGTACTATTCAGTTATCTTATGCGATAGGCGTATCAAAGCCGTTATCTGTCTATGTCAATACGGCAGGAACAGGAAAGATAGAGGATAGCAGATTAGAAGCTGTCTTACCTGAAGTCATGGACTTATCACCGCGCGGCATTCGTCAGGCGCTAGGGCTTAATGCCCCGATCTATGCGGCGACCGCCGCTTATGGGCATTTTGGCCGGATCGCTGGTGAAGCTGGCGCGGGGAGTTTCAGCTGGGAAGCCACCGATTTAAGAGATGCTATCCTCAAGGCTGTATAATCTGGATATGGATTGATGCAACACCCATATGATCAGCCGCAATTTTATGGGCGCCGACGTGGCAGAAAGCTTCGGCCTGCACAAGATGCCGCATTGCAAAATGAAATGGCAAATTATGGCATTACNGATGCTATGCTAACTCCCCCTCCTATTGATCCGCGACAGTGGTTTGATGGATATGTTGACCGCCTTTGTCTGGAGATCGGTTTTGGCGGTGGTGAGCATTTAGCTGCGCGCGCGGCTAAATCGCCGCAAACGGGCTTTATCGGGGCGGAGCCATTTATTAATGGCGTGGCTAGCTTGTGTCGTCATATCGCTGAACAAAAGCTCAATAACATTCGCATTTGGTCTGATGATATTCGGCTTTTATTGCCGCGTCTTGAGCATCANTGCTTGCAAGCGGTATATATCCTTTTTCCTGATCCATGGCCAAAACAGCGCCACCAAGCCCGGCGTATTCTGCAACCAGAGATGCTAGACATGTTGGCGCAACGGATATGTTCAGGNGGTGAGCTATTATTGGCATCAGATGATCCGACGGCGAAGTCTTGGCTGCTGGCTAATTCTATCCGTCATGATAGCTTTGTCTGGCAGGCAGAGAGCGCTACCGATTGGCGAACCCCTCCTGATGACTGGCCGGGAACACGCTATATGCGGAAAGCCGAAAAGCAAGGGCGCAAGTCAGCATGGTTTCGGTTTTCCAGAGTTTAACCGCTAAGGCTTGCAATCGCGTCATGAAAGCGGTATAAGACAGTATACATTATCGGCAATATGATGATGGGCCTTCCAAAAGGAAGCGGCCCATTTTTCTTTGTCTAAATAACGGGCTCAAAATTTACAGGGTTTAAGGGAATATATGAGGCAACCGGAATAAAGGTGTTGGGTAAAGGCAGACGGAATGGCGCAATCACCGCTTGAAAATCAGATTGAGGCATTGCTGACCGAGACGATTGATGAGAAAGGCTTTGAGCTTATCCGCATCAGCTATCGTGATGGTGTGTTGCAAATTATGGCTGAGCCAAAAGATCGGGGTCTTGAAATGACAGTTGAGCATTGCGCCAGTATTTCACGGTCAGTGGCGATCATTCTTGATGAGCAAGACCCGATCACTTCAAAATATCAGCTTGAGGTGACTTCACCGGGCGTTTCGAGGCCGTTGATGAAACGTCCGGATTATGTTCGGTTTCAAGGTGAGTTGGTCAAGCTAACCACACAGGAATTAATTGATGGTCGGCGCCGATTTCATGGTCGGCTGATCGGTCTGACAGATGATGATAAGATTGAACTAGATACAAGTTTTGGGCCTGTATCACTGGATTATGGGTTGGTGGAAACCGCTAAACTAGACCCAACTGAAATTATGGAACGGCGGCTTAAAGCAAGACGGAAAGGATAGATAATGGATTCTTCAATTATTTCAGGCAATGAGTTGCTTCAGGTGGCTGATGTTGTTGCCAGAGAGAAAGCTATTGACCGCGAAGAAGTCTTAATCGCTATGGAGATGGCTATCCAGAAAGCAGGGCGGTCACGTTATGGGCAGGATCGTGATATTCGTGCCATGATTGATCGCAAATCTGGTCAGATAACGCTTGAGCAATTTACAGAAGTGGTGGATGTCATTGAGGATGAAGTCACCCAGACGACGCTTGAGGCCGCCAAGAAAATTGATAGCAGCCTCGACATTGGCAGCTTTATTCGGGAAACCCTGCCGCCATTGGAATTTGGCCGCATCGCTGCCCAAACTGCCAAGCAAGTGATCTCACAGCGCGTGCGTGAAGCTGAACGTGCGCGTCAGTTCGAGGAATATAAAGGTCGTGAGGGCGAAATTGTTATCGGTACTGTCAAGCGTGCTGAAAACTATATGATTACCGTTGATCTTGGTCGTGCTGAGGCGGTCATCAGACGCGAAGATATGATCCCGAAAGAGATCATCAAACAAGGTGACCGGATTAGAGCGCAAATCAAAGAAGTGCGTGAAGAATTGCGAGGCCCACAGATTTTCTTAACGCGCGCAGGTGATCAGTTCATGGCCGCGCTATTCACCCAGGAAGTGCCAGAAATCTATGATGGTATTATTGAGATTAAGGGCGTCGTTCGGGAGCCTGGAAGCCGGGCAAAAATGTCTGTGTACTCGCACGATCCGAGCATCCATCCGGTTGGATCATGCGTTGGTATGCGCGGCAGTAGAGTGCAGGCAGTTGTTAATGAGCTTCATGGTGAAAAGATTGAAATTATCCCATGGTCAGAAGATATCGTAGGTTTTGCCATTAATGCGCTGGCNCCGGCAGAAGTCGCCAAAGTCGTGGTTCATCAGGACGAAGGCAGGCTAGAGGTTATCGTGCCAAATGATCAGCTTAGCCTTGCTATTGGTCGGCGTGGTCAAAATGTTCGTCTGGCTTCACAATTGACTGGCTGGTATATTGATATCCTGTCACAATCAGAAGAATATGAGCGATTCCAGGAGCGTTCTGAGAGCTTTATGGAACAGCTTGATATTGACGATGTTATTGCCAGCCTGTTAGTTGCTGAGGGCTTTGTCGGGATAGATGATATCGCTGAGTCTGACGTCGAAGAGCTCATGAGTATCCAAGGGTTTGATCAGGGTATTGCCGAGGAATTACGCAACCGAGCCATTGATTTCGTTGAGCGTGAAACCACGCTCATCAATGCAGAAATGGCACAATTTTCGGTTGCTGATGACTTGATGGAGTTCAGCATGACCACCCCTGCTATGACACTTACCCTTGCCAAGAACGGCATCTTGACGCTTGATGATCTGGCTGATCTGGATATTGATGAAGTGGTGAAATATTTGGGCGAACATGGTGTCACCAGTGAGGAAAAAGCGGGTGAGATTATCATGGAAGCGCGCAAGCATTGGTTTGATGATGAACCTGAAGATGCCCCTGCCTCAAGTGATGCCCCAGTTGATGCTACTAGTGATGCCGCAAGTGATGCTACTGGTGATGCTGAAAGTGAGGTCGCACCTGACTAAGATATCGCCCTCAAAACATGCCCCTATAAGGACATGTATCGTCACTGGCACTGCCGATCAATCTGATCAGCTTATTCGATTTGTGGTGAGCCCGGACGGTATCATTTTTCCTGATATTGGCCATAAATTAGATGGTCGGGGCGCATGGGTGATGGCAAGTCGTGACGTTCTGGAGCAAGCGATTACATCAAAGCGGCTGGAAAAGGCGTTGAANGCCAGCGCTATNGTTCCTGATTTGATCGAATATGTTGATCAGCAGCTGCTAAATCGGGTTCAGCATATGCTGGGGATGGGCAGACGCGCT
This sequence comes from SAR116 cluster bacterium, assembly GCA_002691725.1. GTDB lineage: Bacteria > Pseudomonadota > Alphaproteobacteria > Puniceispirillales > UBA1172 > UBA12202. Next base: position 8,884 of record NZIT01000084.1, read on the forward strand.
GGTGTTGTTATTGGCGGGGCTGGTAAAATCAGTGCCAGCAAAAGACCGGTGACAATGCTTTTGGCGGCGAATGATGCCTCTGAACGCGAAGCCAGAACCTTAGGCGCCGCGACAGATAATATCCATAAAGGATATATAACCGGCGAAGAATTGGGTAAAGTGTTTGGGCGATCATCGCTAGCATTTGTGGCGTGCCTTGAAGAATATGATGGTTTTCAGGTGAGTTTAGATAGGGAATTATGCCGCTTGAAAGGCATAAGAGGGGTAAAAGCAGGCTCGTGAAACGTGTTTTTGGTGAGCAATCACTTGCCATCACGGGTGCTGGCGTTGTAAACCTTGGCTGAAGCACAATTGGTTGTTGCTCTGCTAGATTGAGAGGATCACAAGACAATGAGTGGTCAAGACAAAAAGAAAACGCTTAGTTTGGGTGGCGGTAAGCTTTCCTTAGGGGGCGGCGCGGCTGGTGGCACAGCATCAGCACGGTCAGGATCATCACGCAGCAATGCGCGCCCTGTTCAGGTTGAGGTTGTGCGTAACAGAACTGCTGGCAGACGCTCAAATGCGGCTAGCTCAGCTCCAAAAGCAGCGCCCTCAGGTGCTGGGGCAGCGGATGTATCCAGTCTAACACAAGAAGAAAGAGTGGCGCGTAATCGGGCTTTGATTGAAGGCTATAAGCCAAAGACCACACCATCAGCCCCAACGTCTAAAGCCAAGGCTGAACCTGAAGCTCCGGTGGTGGAAAATGATCAACCTCCGGCTCAGGCGATGAGCCGCCGAGATCGCGAAGTGATGGAGTTGCAGAAAATTGCAGAAGCTGAAGAAATGCGCCGCGCCGAGGAGGCAAAGCGTAATCCAGGCCCAGCTCAGAAATTTAGCAAAGCCGCAGACACAGCAAATGTAGCTGACACCACCGATGATAATAAGACAGCAAGCTTTAGCCGCCCTGCCGCACGCAAGAAAGAACAGCCAGAAGCGCCCAAGCGGACAATGGCTAAACGCGGCCAAGAGCAAGAAAGACGGCGCGGTAAAATCACCATTTCCGAAGCCTTGGACGGTGAGGCAAGAAATCGTCAACGGTCGCTTGCATCGGTGCGTCGCGCTCGTGAAAAAGAAAAGGCTAGATTGCGTGAAGCGCAACAACAGCCAAATGTCAAACAAAGCCGCGACGTCACTATTCCTGATGCGATTACCGTTCAGGAATTGTCTAATCGGATGGCAGAACGTGCTGGCGATGTTGTCAAAGAGCTAATGAAGCTTGGCATTATGGCGACAGTGACGCAGACAATTGATACTGAAACCGCTGAGCTGATCGTGCTTGAGTTTGGGCATAAGCCAAATCGGGTCTCAGAAGCGGATATTGATATTACTGGTGATGAAGACGAAGATGATCCAGCAACGCTAAAGCCGCGGCCACCGGTTGTTACCATTATGGGGCATGTTGATCACGGCAAAACATCCTTGCTTGATGCNATTCGCAGCACTGATGTGGCGCTTGGCGAATCTGGCGGGATTACTCAGCATATCGGTGCTTATCAAGTCCGAACTGCTGCTGATAATCGGATAACTTTTATTGATACTCCGGGCCATGAAGCCTTTACCGAAATGCGGATGCGCGGCGCCACTATCACCGATATCGTGATTTTGGTGGTAGCGGCTGATGATGGCGTTATGGAGCAAACGATTGAAGCGATCAGTCANGCTAAAGCNGCAGGNTGNCCNGTNATTATCGCNGTCAATAAATGNGATAAACCNGAAGCTGANCCNCAGCGTGTTCGNAATGAATTATTANNACANGAAATTGTGACCGAAGATTTTGGTGGAGATGTGTTATGCGTTGATGTGTCGGCGCATACCAAAGCCGGGCTTGATAAATTGGAAGAAGCGATCATGCTTCAGGCAGAATTGCTTGAGCTGAAAGCCAATCCTGATCGTGCCGCCGAAGCCGCTGTTATTGAGGCGAAGGTTGAACGTGGCAGAGGATCAGTGGCATCAGTCTTGATTCTCAAGGGAACNTTAGAAATTGGTCAGGTTTTTGTCGTTGGTGCAGAAACAGGCCGTGTCCGTGCTATGGTTGATGACCGCGGCAATAACGTTGAGATTGCAAAGCCTGGTGATGCTGTTGAAGTCTTGGGGCTTAATGGAACACCAATGGCAGGTGATCGCTTATCAGTCGTTGAGAATGAGGCACGGGCGCGTGAGGTCTCCGAATATCGCCAGCGTGTTCTGCGCCAGAAAGAAGCGACGGCTGGTGCCAGAGGAACNGTTGAGCAAATGCTGTCGGCGATTGCCAGCGGTGAGGCAATGGAATTACCACTTGTCATCAAAACGGATGTTCATGGTTCACTCGAAGCGATTAAGGCGGCATTAAATAAAATATCAACGGATCAAGTGCAAGCTCGCATTCTTTCATCAGGGGTTGGCGCGATTAGCGAATCGGATATCAGCCTGGCGGCGGCCTCAAATGGCATTGTCCTTGCCTTTAATGTGCGGGCTAACCCGCAGGCCCGTATGCAAGCCAAACGTGACGCGGTTGAGATCAGATATCATTCCATCATCTATGAGCTGATTGATGATGTTAAAGGGGCAATGAGCGGACTTCTATCCCCAGATCGTCANGAAAACTTTATCGGCTATGCGGAGATTTTGGAGGTATTTAANATTACCAAAGTCGGCAAGATTGCAGGTTGTAAAGTGACCGAAGGGGTGATCAAACGCGGCTGTAAGGTGCGATTATTGCGGGATAATGTTGTCGTCCATGAAGGAAGCCTGAAAACACTCAAACGCTTCAAAGATGAAGTCAAGGAAGTGCGTGAAGGCCAAGAATGTGGCATGGCATTTGAAAATTACAGCGATCTTGAAGCTGGCGATATGATCGAATGTTTTGAGATTGAGGAAATNGCAAGAACCCTGTAGTTGTTACCTCTATATCAAGAGGAGTTAGGGTAAGAGGAGTGTCTGAATGAGCCGCTCACCATCATCGACAAAAGGCATGAAATCACAACGCCAGCTCAAGGTTGGTGAAGAAATCAGACATATTCTGTCGAATATCCTGATCCGTGGTGATTTACATGATCCTGATTTGGAAGGAATATCGGTGATCTTGTCCGAAGTCTCGATTAGCCCTGATTTTAGTAATGCCAGGGTATATTTTACCCCTTTAGGCGGCACTAGTCCTGATCTGGTAAAAGCCGCTTTAACTAGGGTAGCCCATGCGATGCAGCATGANTTATCACGCAAACTGACCACTAGACGCTGCCCTAAGTTGAAGTTTATGCAAGATACGAGCTTTGAGACAGCTGGCCGTGTTGCCCAGTTGATAGAAGAAAACCGGACACCTGCAAACCGCCCTGTTGAGCTGGATGAAGAACAAAAAAAATAAAAACCCAATATCAGGTTGGCTCGCCCTTGATAAACCTCTGGAGATGACGTCATCACAAGCGGTTGGTGCCTTGCGCCGAATATTTAATCCTCAAAAAATTGGTCATGGCGGAACGCTTGATCCTCTGGCAAGCGGGATTCTGCCTATTGCTTTTGGTGAGGCGACAAAAACCGTGCCCTATCTGATGGATGCGACAAAGGATTATGCGTTTAGCATTACATGGGGGGCAGAAACCAGCACAGATGATAAAGAAGGCGATGTTACTGTGACCTCACCTTATCGGCCAGATGCTGAGGCTATCCGCGCCATTTTGCCAGCCTTTTGCGGCCGCATCATGCAAGTGCCGCCGAAGTTCTCGGCAATCAAGCTAGATGGCAAACGGGCTTATGATCTGGCCCGGCAAAACCAAGAGGTTGAGCTGCAATCACGGCCTGTTGATATCCATAGTTTTGAGCTAATCAGCCATGAAGGTGATATCAGCCAGTTTCATGCAACGACAGGAAAAGGCGCTTATATTCGCGCCCTTGGCAGAGATTTAGCACGTCATATGGGGGGTGCGGCGCATATTTCGGCTTTACGCCGGCTNCGGGTAGGGCCTTTTGATGAAAAGCGNGCGATTTCACTAGACTTTCTGCAAGATATNAAGGATAGTGCGNCGCNTATGAAGAGCTTGCTTCCACTGGAATCGGCGCTGGACGACATCCCGGGTTTGATTCTTAGTGAACATGAAGCAAAACGGCTGCAACACGGCCAACAGATTGATATCCCAATGGGGTCGCAAGATAAGGCAGAAGATCAAGATAAGGCAGAAGATAAGGTGTTTCTCGGTATGTTCGATGAAGTGCCAGTCGCCTTAATCCAAGCCAGTCATGGCAAGGGTCAACCGATACGGGTGTTTAATCTGTTACAACATGAAACCGATCCAGATATAGGAGATGGATGATGTCGATTACAAAAAGCCGTAAGGCAGAACTGATTGCCGAGTTTGGCGGCACAGATAAAGACAGCGGAAATCCAGCGGTGCAAGTGGCTATCTTGACCGAACGGATTGTCAATCTGACTGAACATATGAAAACCCACAAACATGATTTTGGCTCCCGCCGTGGTCTTTTGACGATGGTTGGTAAGCGTCGTCATTTGCTGGACTATATTAAGCGCAGAAATGATCAGGAATATGTTGATCTGATTAAGCGACTTGGNTTGCGCCGTTAATAGCCAAAACCAATTCAAAAGAGCAATTTACAGGAAACACCGCCTTTGGGCGGTGTTTTGCTTTGTGCAAGTTTCCTTGACATTACCCTCAGGCTTCACTATCAACAGGAATACATTGATGAAACAAAGGAAACGGGCATTAGGATATGCTGATGCCGACGGGGAAAGCCCCCGGTGATGCCTTTATCTGGTAATGCCTTTTATGGTGCCCATAATGGGGAATGAATAAAACGTCAGATATTAATATGTCTGATCTTCCCACCCACCCTTAATTTCATGAATGTTGATTGCAACCCGGTTCAGGCATAAGGCCATGAAACTGAAGGCCATGAAAACCGGATCTATGGAGATATAAATCAACATGTTTGAAGTATTCAAGAAAGACATCGAATGGGGTGGTAGAACATTATCCCTCGAAACTGGCAAGATTGCCAGACAAGCCGATGGTGCCGTCATGGCAACACTTGGCGAAACAACAGTATTATGTACGGCGGTTGCCGCCAGCAGCCCAAAGCCGGGTCAGGATTTCTTTCCTCTAACCGTAAACTATCAAGAAAAAACATTTGCGGCGGGTAAAATCCCAGGCGGCTTCTTTAAGCGCGAAGGCCGGCCAAGTGAAAAAGAAACTTTGGTATCGCGGCTAATTGACCGCCCTATTCGCCCATTGTTTCCTGAAGGGTTCAAATGTGACACGCAAGTCATCACAACGGTGCTGTCTTTTGATCTGGAAAATGACGCTGATGTTATTGCCATGATTGGCGCTTCAGCGGCGTTGACCATATCAGGTATTCCGTTCTTTGGCCCTATCGCGGCGGCACGAGTCGGTTTGATTGACGGTGAGTATATCCTTAACCCAACCTTGGAGCAGGTCAAAGAAAGCAACCTTGATCTGGTTGTTGCGGGTACTCGTGAAGGCGTGCTGATGGTCGAGTCAGAAGCCAAAGAGCTTGATGAAGATACCATGCTAGGTGCCGTGACCTTTGGTCATGATGCCATGCAGCCAGTGATTGATGCTATTATTTCATTAGCGGAAGTGGCGGCGAAAGACCCTCGCCCTCTGCCTGAGGAGCCTGCGGAGGCTGGTGATATTAAAAAGCAGTTCAAGGGATTTGGTAAAGATTTAGCAAAAGCCTATCAGATTGCCGAAAAAACTAGCCGACAAGCAGCAGTTGGTGAGATTAAAGCCAGTGCTATGGAAAAACTGAATGATGATACCGATGCTGTGCTAGCTGGCGGCCTCTTCAAAAAACTGGAAGCTGATACAGTGCGCGGGGCGATTCTCAAAACCAGCAAGCGCATTGATGGCCGTGATCTGTCAACAGTCCGTCCGATTGTTGCTGAGGTTGGCGTTCTGCCGCGGACACATGGCTCAGCGCTATTTACACGTGGCGAAACACAGGCACTAGCCGTCGCTACGCTTGGTACAGGTCAAGATGAGCAGATTATTGACGCGCTTGAAGGTGAGTATCGTCAGAACTTTATGCTGCATTACAACTTCCCTCCATATTCTGTTGGTGAAGCTGGCCGTGTCGGATCACCCGGACGTCGTGAGATTGGTCACGGTAAGCTGGCATGGCGGGCGATTAAACCTGTTCTGCCAGCAAAGGATGAGTTTCCTTACACGGTGCGTGTCGTCTCTGAGGTGACAGAATCAAATGGCTCATCATCAATGGCAACTGTATGTGGTACATCGCTTGCCATGATGGATGCGGGTGTGCCGTTGCCGCGGCCAGTGGCAGGTATTGCTATGGGTTTGATCAAGGAAGGTGACGATTTTGCCGTGCTTTCTGATATTCTTGGTGATGAAGATCATCTTGGTGATATGGACTTTAAGGTCGCCGGAACATCTGATGGCATTACCGCGCTTCAGATGGATATCAAAATTACCTCAATCACGCCTGACATTATGAAGCAAGCGCTGGCGCAAGCCAAAGATGGCAGGCTTCATATTCTGGGTGAGATGAATAAAGCGATTGGTCATGCGCGTGATGCCTTGGCGGATACAGCCCCAAAAATCACAACCATGTCTGTTCCTGTTGATAAGATCAGAGATATTATTGGCCCAGGCGGAAAGATGATCCGTGAGATTTGTGAAACGACAGGCGCTAAAATTGATATCGAAGATGATGGTACCGTAAAAATTGCGGCATCAGATACGGCATCTGGTGAAGCAGCTTACAAGCGTATTCACGATATTGTTGCTGAACCTGAGCTTAATGTCATTTATGACGGTAAAGTTGTGAAAACCGTTGATTTTGGCGCATTTGTCAATTTCATGGGTGCGCGTGACGGCTTAGTCCATATTTCTGAGCTTCAAGAAGGTCGGACAGGCAAGACCACCGATGTTGTTGAAGAAGGCAATATGGTTAAGGTGAAAGTCATTGGTTTTGATGATCGCGGCAAGATTAAACTGTCGATGAAGCGCGTTAATCAGGAAACGGGCGAAGATTTAGAAGCGTAAATCTATTTCTGAACATCAGACGATAAAACAAAAACGGGGTGTTATGCCCCGTTTTTTATTGCTAATCCATATGGCCGGTTTGACGGTTTAATCGGCACTGGGCTGAGGGACACCAATATGATTATATCCGCCATCAACATAATGCACTTCACCGCTGACGCCTGACGATAAATCAGAGGCAAAGTAAAGACCTGACCGCCCTACCTCATCCATATCAGGGTTACGATGGAGAGGAGCATTTTGCTCACTATGGCGATAGACATGTCGCGCGCCGCTAATTGCCGCCCCTGCCAATGTCTTAACCGGGCCCGCAGAAATGGCATTAACCCGAATATTATATTTGCCCAGATCAACGGCCAGATAGCGCACAGATGCTTCAAGCGCCGCCTTGGCAACGCCCATAACATTATAATTTGGCGTGATGCGGTTTGCCCCTAAATAGGTAAGCGTCATTATTGATCCGCCATTATCCTTCATAAATGGCAAGCTGGCACGCGCCAGCTCGGTCAGCGAATAGCAAGATACCATCATTGAGCTGGTAAAGTTCTCGCGCGAGGTGTTGAGATACGCCCCGCGCAATTCATTCTTATCCGCAAAGGCAATTGCATGAACAACAAAATCTATCCGATCCCATGACTTAGCCAATGTTTCCATTGCGGTATCAATATCGCCTTCGACGCTGACATCACATGGCAGGGTCAGATCAGCCCCCAAGCTTTCAGCAAGGGGATTAACCCGCTTTGCCAGCATTTCATTTTGATAAGTAAGGGCTAGTGAGGCGCCAGCTTTAGCGCAATGCTGAGCAATGCCGTAAGCAATGGAATGGTCATTTGCCACCCCCATAATCAATCCTCGTTTTCCAGCTAATAAAGTCATATTATTCTCGTCTTGGTTATCCTACACAAAAAAGGGCGGGGGGTTAGTTATATCTCTTAATGGCAAGGGTTGAGTTAGTTCCTCCAAAACCGAAAGAATTACTGATCGCCAGATCAATCTGATGATCCATACTCTTTGAAACAACCGGGATATCGCCTATCCCCGGATCAGGATCATCGAGATTAGCATTGCCAGCAATAAAGCCATCTTTCATCATGATAAGGGTATAGATCGCTTCTTGGACGCCGGTTGCGCCAAGCGAGTGGCCAGTTAATGATTTTGTTGAGGATATATAAGGCAGCTTGCCTTTAGGTTCAAACACTGAGCGGATCGCATCCAGCTCTTTGATATCGCCAACTGGTGTGCTGGTGCCGTGTGTGTTGATATAATCAACCGATTGCTCAAGCCCATTGCCATCAAATCCGGTCAAGGCCAGTTCCATGCACCGCACGGCGCCCTCGCCTGATGGGGCTACCATATCAAACCCATCAGAGTTAGCACCTGTTCCGACAATTTCACCATAAATTTTTGCGCCTCTGGCGAGCGCATGGTCAAGGCTTTCCAAGACAACCATGCCGCCGCCGCCAGCGATAATAAAGCCATCACGATTGCTATCATAAGGCCGTGATGCGGCGGTTGGGTTGTCATTATATGCTGACGACATTGCGCCCATGGCATCAAATAGAACCGACAATGTCCAGTGTAATTCCTCACCGCCACCAGCAAAGACAATATCTTGCTGACCAAATCGGATAGCATCGGCGCCTGTGGAAATACAGTGGGCGCTTGTCGAACAGGCTGATGAGATAGAATAATTCAGCCCCTTAATTTGAAAAAATGTGGCGATACATGCCGACACAGATGATGACATGCATCGCGGCACCATATAAGGGCCAATTCGCTTGGGGCCTTTCTCACGGGTGATGTCTGCCGCCTGCATTAAATTATAGGTAGATGGGCCGCCCGACCCAGCGATAAGACCAGACCGTGGGTGTGAGACTTCGTCAGGCGTCAGCCCAGCATCCTCAACCGCCTGCTGCATGGCCAGCACAGCATAGGCGGCGCCTTCACCCATGAAACGCATTTGCTTACGATCAACATGGTCTTCGAGGTTTATTTTTACCGTACCGTGGACTTGGCTTCGGAAGCCGAGTTCGGTGTATTCAGGTGCTGCAACAATGCCCGATTTTCCATGGCGAAGAGATGAAGATACCTCGTCAACCGAAGTACCAATAGATGAGGTGATACCAATACCTGTTATAACAACGCGATGCATGATGCTTCCTCACAAGATGTTGAGTAAATATGACTTTCCATATTCAGTTTATTCCGATGTTTAAGATTTGAACAGACCAACACGAATATCTTTGGCTGAAAAGATAGATACGCCATCACATAGAACCTCACCATTGGCGATACCCAAGACAAGCTTGCGCATAATAAGGCGTTCAATTGTTAACTTAAAGGTTAGTAATTTAGCATCTGGCTGAACTTGTCCGGTGAATTTTACTTCACCTACGGATATTGCTCTGCCGCGGCCTTCGCCGCCCATCCAGCCAAGAAAGAATCCGACTAATTGCCATAATCCATCCATGCCAAGACAGCCTGGCATGACCGGATCACCAACAAAATGACAGTCAAAAAACCAGCGATCAGGGGTAATCTCAAACTCAGCCTCAATCTCACCCAGACCTTTTTCACCACCGTTATCATTGATTTTAGTAATGCGATCCATCATCAGCATGGGCGGCATTGGTAATTGTGGGTTACCGGGGCCAAACATTTCACCTTTAGCGCATTGGATCAATTCATCATAACTAAAGTGATTCTTCTTATCAGTCATTCATTTATCCATTCATTTGTTTCTGACTCACAATAGAGGAAGTGTGCATGGTTGTACAAATGCAATTTGCATCACTTGACTTTATTACTGTCTATTTTTATGTAAAATGATAATTATGGTGATGTTATGACAACACAAAACACAGTAGACTTGCTCCGTTTGTATAAACTGCGGCCAACACGCCAGCGTGTTGCCTTGGCGGCGCTGTTGTTTGATGGCACGGCGCGCCATGTCACGGCAGAAACCTTGCATGGTCAAGTCAAAGATATGGGCATTACCTTATCTTTGGCGACAATTTATAACACCCTGCACCAATTCACCAAGGTTGGGCTGTTAAAAGAGATCAGGGGGATAGGTGATGCAACATGGTTTGATACCAATATTGATCAGCATCATCATTTCTTTGATATCACCAATGATCACCTGATTGACATACCGGCTTCATCTATCACAATCTCGAATTTGCCAGACTCACCTCAAGGTAAAGTAATTGATGGCATTGATGTCATTGTGCGCTTATCTGACGAATAATATTCCCAATAAACCAATTATTTTACAATCATTCTAAACTACTTGAATGTTTAGATAGTCATATTAATATGTAAGATGTAACCTTAATCCTAAACTGGAAACAGACATCCGCCTCTGACGGCGCTAACAGGAGAAACTTATGAACGAAATGACCAAATGCCCTGTCATGCATGGCAGTCACACCACCCCTTCTGCTGGAACCAAGAATCAAGATTGGTGGCCAAATCAGTTGAACCTCGATATTTTGCGCCAGCATGATGCTAAATCAAATCCATTAGGCGCTGATTTTGACTATAAGAAAGCCGTCAAGTCGCTCAAGGTTGATGCGGTGAAAGCTGACCTGAAAAAACTGATGACAGATTCGCAAGACTGGTGGCCAGCAGATTATGGTCATTATGGACCATTTTTTATCCGTATGACATGGCATGCGGCAGGTACATACAGAACTGGCGATGGTCGTGGTGGTGGCGGCACTGGTGCGCAGCGCTTTGCGCCTTTAAACTCGTGGCCTGATAACGGCAACCTTGATAAGGCCCGGCGTTTGCTTTGGCCGATTAAGGAAAAATATGGCAACAGTCTGTCATGGGCAGATTTGCTGATTATGGCTGGTAATGTTGCTATTGAATCAATGGGCGGGCCTAATCTTGGAACGGCGCTTGGCCGTGAAGATATCTGGCATCCAGAAAAAGATATTTATTGGGGTGCTGAGGATGAATGGCTAGGTGATAACCGTTATGGTAGCACGCGCCAAGACCTTGAAAATCCACTAGCGGCGGTTCAGATGGGATTGATTTATGTCAATCCAGAAGGCCCTAATGCTAATCCTGATCCGCTTTTATCAGCGCAGGATATTCGGGAAACCTTTGCCCGTATGGCAATGAATGATGAGGAAACCTTTGCCTTAACCGCTGGCGGCCACACCTTTGGTAAGGCGCATGGTAACGGCCCTGCGGAAGCAGTCGGGGTCGAGCCTGAAAGCGCTGGCATAGAAGCCCAAGGCTTTGGCTGGGCAAGCAGCCATAAGTCAGGCAAGGGCGTTGATGCTATCACAAGCGGCATCGAAGGCCCCTGGACGTCTAACCCAACCGAATGGGATATGGGTTATCTGAAGCTGCTTTATCATTATGAATGGGAGCTGACAAAGAGCCCTGCTGGTGCCCATATCTGGCATCCTGTTGATATTAACGAAGATGATATGGCACCTGAAGTCGATGGCAGTGGTAAAAAAGTCATGCCAATGATGACGACCGCTGATATGGCTCTTAAAATGGATCCAAGCTATCGCGCTATCGGTGACCGCTTCATGAAAGACCCGGAAGCCTTTGGTCAGGCCTTTGCTGAAGCATGGTTCAAATTGCTGCATCGTGATATGGGGCCTAAAACCAATTACACCGCAGGTGATTTCCCGGCAAATGACTATATCTGGCAAGACCCGATCCCGGCAGGAAAACCATTGAGTGATGCTGATGTTAAGGCGATTAAGGATAAGGTTCATGCCTCTGGCTTGAGCGTTCAGCAAATGGTTGAAACAGCATGGGCATCAGCGTCGACTTTCCGCGCATCTGATAAGCGTGGTGGGGCTAATGGCGCACGACTTCGTCTGGCACCACAAAAAGATTGGGCGATTAATAAGCCGTCACAGCTGCAATCTGTGCTTGATACTTATGCTGATATCGCTAGCGCCACAGGGGCTAGCATAGCAGATGTTATCGTTATCGGCGGTGCTGCTGGCATTGAGAAAGCCTCCCAAGCCAGCGTTGCTGTCACAACAGGACGTGGAGATGCCAGCCAGGAGCATACGGATACGGCATCATTTGCGCATCTTGAGCCGCGTGCTGATGGTTTCCGCAATTACGTTGAAACAGAGTTTGCGGTCAGTCCCGAAGAAATGATGCTCGATAAAGCCCAGTTGCTTGATCTGACCCCAGCCGAAATGACTGTCCTTGTTGGCGGTTTGCGGTCGCTTGGTATCAGCGCTAGCGGTGATGGTGTTTGGAGTGAAGGCAACAGCCTGAACAACCAATGGTTCAAGACATTGCTGGATATGAGCGTGGCGTGGAAAGACGCTGGTTATAACAGCTATTCTGCCCATGACAGAGTATCGGGGGATAAGGTGAGAACGGCAAGCCGGATAGACCTTGTCTTTGGCAGTAATTCTGAACTTCGTGCCATTGCGGAGGTGTATGCCCAGCAAGATAACAATGATAAGTTTGTTGCTGACTTTATTGCTGCATGGAACAAGGTGATGAATGCTGATCGCTTTGATCTGAATTAAACAGCATTATGATTTGACATGATATGGCGCATGCCTCGGTGGTTTGCGCCATATTTTTTGCCTATATGAAAACACTTCAGCATCAAAACATTTCAGCATCAAAACACTTCGTCGCTAAACACACCCCAGAGATAGCGTTTTTGTATCCAGCCTCGGATACGGCCAGACTCGACCCGGCACCAATCTGTCCCGCAGACCATTAATTCAACAACAGCGCCTTTTTCAGCTAGCGCAATAACCGGCGAAGAGGCCGCATCTGACTGCATCACATTAACCCCATTAGCGGTAATCATAGCCATGCGCTTTAATGATAAGGTCGATGAATGCATCCAGCCTCTCTCACCATCAAGATCAACCACTTCACGCCAGACATCAAACTCCCGAACAACACGCAACGGCATGCCGTCTCTCTGATAGACATAAATAATGGGATATTTCATGCCTGGGCCAGNCCGCATATGCACTTTATCAGATTTCAGTGTCATAAAACGCGGTAGTGGCTGCCCTGTGCCCTGGATGGTCACGCGCGCTTCGTTCGCTTCTGCCATAGGGATAAATGCGCCTTGCGCGGGCATCAAAAGCCAGCATCCAACGACGAGACCAATAATCAAACGGGTATATGATGACACAGCAAACATGCTCTTTTAGAAATTGATGGCGTTAATAATGTGATAGTATTAAAATGAATGATATTCAAGGGATAAGCGATCGCTTATCACCCCTAAAGTAGCAGCCGCATGTTACCAATCATTATGTTTCAGGGCTTGTATCCCTTGGCTTGGGTGATATGTTATGGCTAACAACCAATAGATAAGGTTTAAGGGTCATGGCTAATAGAGATCAAATTGTTATATTAACGCGCAAACTGCCTGATAGCGTCGAAACCCGAATGCGTGAGCTATTCAATGCCGAACTCAATCAGACGGATACCCCATTAACGCCAGATGAGCTTAAGCAAGCGGTTGCACGGGCGCATGTGCTGGTGCCGACGGTAACAGATCGCATTGATAAGGACATCATTGAAGCGGCAGGCCCACAGCTCAAATTAATTGCATCATTTGGAACAGGTGTTGATCATATTGACCTGCAAGCCGCGCGAAAGGCAGGGATTATTGTNACCAACACACCAGGTGTGTTAACCGAAGATACGGCTGATGTTGTTATGTCACTTATTTTATCGGTGCCGCGCCGTCTTGCCGAAGGCGATGCGCTCGTCCGCAGTGGAAAGTGGAATGGCTGGGCGCCAACAGGTATGCTTGGTCACCGCATTAATGGCAAGCGCCTTGGTATTATTGGACTTGGCCGGATTGGTCAGGCGGTGGCAAGACGGGCTCGCGGCTTTGGTATGTCGATCCATTACCATAATCGCCACCCTGTTCACCCAGAGATTGAACAAGAGCTTGAAGCGACATATTGGCAAGATATTGATCAAATGCTCTCACGCATGGATATCATTTCATTGAATTGCCCTTACACACCAGCAACGCATCATTTATTATCGCGCGAGCGATTGAGCAGAATGCCTAATCATGCCTATCTGGTTAATGCGGCGCGCGGCGGAGTTGTTGATGAAACGGCTTTAACTGAATTACTCGAACATGGTCAGATTGCCGGTGCCGGGCTTGATGTCTATGAAAAAGAGCCAAATATCACCGCCGCTTTGCTCAAGATGCCTAATGTCGTGCTATTGCCGCATATTGGCTCTGCCACGATTGAGGGGCGGTTAAGCATGGGCGATAAAGTGATTATCAATATTCGCACCTTCATTGATGGACATTCGCCACCAGATCGCGTGATTGATGGCATGATTTAGCTGTGGCAAACAGGGCAATCAGGGCGTTTATTGACCGCGATTGTCTGCATATGATGATCAAGACCATCATACATTAACATCTTACCGCTCAGGTCATGTCCAAATACAGGATCAGGGTAGAGGCATTGGCGCATCACTTCCATCGCCATCATAGCCCCTAAAATACCTGTAATTGGTCCCAAAATACCAACCTCCGAACAACGCGGTAAGTCACTGACACCGCTAATATCCGGGAACAGACATGAAAAACATGGGGCATTCCTGTCAACCCCAGAGCGAAAGCTGGCTATCTGACCTTCAAATCGGCTCGCCCCCGCAAACACCATAACCGCGCCATTATTATGGCAGGTCTGATTGATCAGGCTTCGTGTCACCGCCTGATCGGTGGCATCGGCGACAATTATCCCTTTGCCAATAATCGCATCAGCGTTGCCAATATCCAGCCACGCATCTATGGCGGTGACGCTAACCGACGGATTAAGCCGGCTTGCCCATGCGGCGGCGGTACTTGCTTTCGGCGCGCCAATATCATCAGCAGTAAAGCAAATCTGACGATTTAGGTTTGATAAATCAACTGTATCACCATCAACAATCGTCATCTGACCAATCCCGGCCGCCACCATATATGCAAGCGCAGGTGCGCCAAGCCCGCCTGCCCCAACAAGCAGAACTTGTGCGGATTGCAATCGCTCCTGATGGGCATCGGTCATATCCCGAAGAATTAACTGACGGGCATAGCGATAGAGATCATCATCATGCAATGTCATCAGCTCCCCTCATTTTGGGCATCGCGGCTATCAAAGCCTGTTGAGCCAAAGCCGCCCTTGCCGCGCTCGGTTTCATCCAGATCATCGACCAGTGTGATATTGGCTTGGCAGACAGGGGCAATAATTAATTGGGCAATCCGCATACCCCGGCTAATGGTCATCGGTGCATTGCCTAGATTGATCAGAATAACCAAAATCTCACCTCGATAATCCGCGTCAATAGTGCCGGGGGCATTGGCAACAGTCAGCCCGTGTTTAGCGGCTAGCCCTGATCGTGGTCTGACCTGGCCTTCAAACCCTGATGGTATAGCCATGGCTAATCCGGTTGGGATGCTATGGCGTGCGCCGGGGGTTAAGATGATATCAGCGTCAATGGCGGCGGCTAAATCCAGACCGGCGGCAGAGGCGGTTTGATAGGCTGGCAGAGGTAGGCCAGCATGATGGGTTAAAGGCATTAGTTTTAGCTCAGGCTGCTTGATCATGCTGATATCTCCTTCACTATGCGGCTGACAAGCTGGTCGGCGAGATCATGTTTCGACATTTCTGGCCATGGTTCAACACCATTTTCGGTGACTAAATGCACCATATTAAAATCACTCCCGAAAACGGGTTGATCATCTTGTCCAACATCATTAGCCAAAATCCAATCGGCTTTTTTCTAATCCAATTGAACCTCCAGTAACATAATAAGGTAATGCTGCGCACAAAAGATGCATAGTGGTGTGCATCTTCATTAAACGATAACGATGATCCCAATCAATATGCCCTTTGATATCCCCTGAAAGATCACTAATTTCTGTATCAACAACATGGGCTATGCCCATTTCATGCTTAATTGTATTGATAACATTGAATTTTTGATCATTGATTTCCAATATTCCTTTATCTCCAGGTTGCCCGCCGCTTTGGGCATAAAAAGAGCTATCTTGAGTGATGATTTTGTCTTCCTCAATTAATACAATTTTCTCTTCAAAATTCTTGATGTAGCTATCTTTAAGGTAAATCATTTTTTTGCTTCTTGTATCTTATAATCAACACAGGACTCGATACCTCCTTGGGTATTACTTTGTTTTTCACATTCCTCATAGTATTCATGG
>NZIT01000085.1 GCA_002691725.1 SAR116 cluster bacterium
CCGGTCTTGGCACAAAATAATTTATGCACCCTTTTTTGAAAAAGCGGTCTTGTAAACTCAATTTTGCATTCATATATAAATCTGGTTAACAGCCATAAAGGTGTTAACGGCATGACACCGTCAAATGGTCACATGACATTAGTTTTGGTTTATGCCCGACATTAATCTCATCTGCTCTCGCATGGGGCAGAAGCATTGCTTTAAGGAGGATGCAAAATGAATGCACTTGATTTAACCCCTGTATTCCGTTCCGCTATCGGATTTGATCGCATGGCCAATCTGGTCGATAATCTGATGTCTGGTACCAATTTGGACAGCCAGTCAAACTGGCCACCCTACAATATTGAAAAACATGGCAGTGATAGCTATCGCATCACTATGGCAGTTGCTGGTTTTGGAGAAGAAGATATTGATGTAACCGTCCATGACCAGATGCTGATTATTCGCGGCAAGCAGGATGAGCAAAAAGAAAAAGCCAACACATATCTTTATCGCGGCATTGCTGGAAGGAGCTTTGAGCGCCGTTTCCAGCTAGCTGATTTCATTGAGATCAATGGCGCAAGCATGAAAAATGGATTGCTCCATATTGATCTTCAGCGTGAGGTTCCCGAAGCCATGAAACCACGCAAAATCAGCATTACCTCAACTGATGGTGGCGCGAGTTCAAAGGCGAAAAAAATCACCAAAGAATAAGGTAATAGCCACTTATCATAACCCATTATCAAGCCTGCCATGCTATGTGGCAGGCTTTACTATTCCATCAGGAAAATATGATCCGGAATGGCAGAATGGCGGAATGGCAGAATGGCGGAATGGCGATTAACGCCGCCTCAGCTGGGGCATTAGCTAGCGTCTTCTTATAGATGCTTGCGCTGCCGCTAGTCGGGCAACAGGCACTCGGAACGGTGAGCAGGATACATAATCCAGCCCACATTCCTCAAAGAAGTCCACCGAGTCTGGATCACCGCCATGTTCGCCGCAGATACCAAGTTTGATATCAGGACGCTGTTTGCGGCCTCTCTCACATCCCATCTGCACTAATCCGCCGACCCCCTCAATATCCACGGTGACAAAAGGATCACGCGGATAAATTCCTGCATCTGCATAATCACGCATAAACTGACCCGCATCGTCACGACTAATACCAAGCGCGGTTTGCGTCAGATCATTTGTCCCAAATGAGAAAAACTCCGCATCAATGGCCAGATCATCAGCGATCATACATGAGCGCGGCAATTCCACCATTGTGCCAACCATATATTCAATCGGCTGATCAGTCTCGGCTTTTACCTGAACGGCAACATCATCAATAATCTTGCGGCAAATCTCAAGCTCAAGCCGTGTTGCCGCCAATGGCACCATGACCTCAACATTGACCATATCACCTGACGCTTTAATCACATGGGCACATGCCTCAAATATCGCGCGCGCCTGCATAGCACAGATTTCAGGATAGGTGATTGCCAGCCGGCACCCCCGATGCCCTAACATCGGGTTAAGCTCACGCAGTTTTTCTGACCTGTCACGAACATGCTCAAGGCTAACCCCGGCATTTTTAGCAACTTCTGCCATATCAGCATCGTTATGGGGCAGAAATTCATGCAAAGGCGGATCAAGCAGGCGGATCGTCACCGGAAGCCCCTTCATGATCTGAAACAATTCAATNAAATCCTGACGCTGCATAGGCAGCAGTTTATCCAAAGCTTTCTGCCGTCCTGTCTTGTCACTGGCAATGATCATCTCGCGCATGGCAATAATCCGATCAGCATCAAAGAACATATGTTCCGTCCGGCTCAGCCCTATGCCTTCGGCACCAAACTCTAACGCCATTCGCGCATCGGTTGGGGTTTCTGCATTGGCACGAATTTTCATCCGCCGCGCCTTATCCGCCCATTCAATCAATGTCCCAAAGACCCCCGATAGCTCAGGCTGAATTGTCGCCACTTCACCAAGATAGACTTCACCTGCGGCGCCATCTAACGTGATGACATCACCTTCTTTAATCTGCTCAGCGCCGATTTTAACGACCTTGGTTTCAGCATTAANAATCATATCACCAGCCCCACAAACACAAGGCCGACCCATCCCCCGTGCGACAACCGCCGCATGGCTAGTCATACCGCCGCGTGCTGTCAGAATACCTGTCGCCGCATGCATGCCGTGAATATCCTCAGGGCTGGTTTCAATCCGAACCAAAATCACTTTATGACCAGCCATTGCCATTTCTTCGGCTTTATCCGCGCTCAGCACAACCTTGCCCGACGCCGCCCCAGGAGAGGCTGGCAGGCCGCGCAAAACCATGTTTTTATCTGCTNATGGATCAAGCGTTGGATGCAGCAATTGATCAAGGGACGTAGCATCAACACGCAAAATCGCTTCATCTGATGTGATAAGATTTTCTTCTGCCATTTCCACCGCCATCCGCAACGCTGCTTCTGCGGTACGCTTGCCAGATCGGGTTTGCAACATATAGAGCTTATTTTGCTGAATAGTGAACTCAATATCCTGCATATCACGGTAATGGTTTTCTAATGTGCCGCGCACTTGGCAAAGCTGATTGAAAACCGCTGGCATCGCTTCTTCCATGGATAGCTGTTCCGAGCCACTATCCNGACGTTCACGTTTGGTCAAATTGCACGGCGTTCTAATGCCGGCAACGACATCCTCACCCTGCGCATTAATCAAAAACTCACCATAAAAGGCGTTTTCACCTGTTGATGGATTGCGGGTAAAGGCAACGCCAGTGGCGCAATCATCACCCATATTACCAAATACCATAGCCTGAATATTGACTGCTGTTCCCCATTCTGANGGGATATTATTGAGCTTACGATAAGTATTGGCGCGGGTATTCATCCAGCTGCCAAAAACNGCCCCAATCGCGCCCCATAACTGTTCATGCGGGTCTTCNGGAAAATCNGNNTNGGTTTCTTCCCGAACAATTNCAAGATATGTNGNNACCAGTGTCTTCACATGCCGCNCCATCGAGTTCAGTGTCTTCAATGACGTTAAGATCAGCTTTCAAATCTTCGAGCGCATCTTCAAACAAGCCGTGATCAACCCCCAGCACAACATCGCTATACATTTGGATAAAGCGGCGATACGAATCCCACGCAAAGCGCGCCTCCCCTGACCGATTAGCAAGCCCCGCAACCGTGTCACGATTAAGCCCAAGGTTCAGGACAGTATCCATCATNCCCGGCATAGATGCNCTGGCCCCTGACCGAACCGATAATAACAGCGGATTATCAGCTCCGGCAAAGACAGCACCAGTTTCATCTTCGAGCCGTCTAATGGCAGCATTGACCTGATCTTTGAGTTCAGCAGGATAGCTGCGATCATTGGCATAAAACCAAGTGCAGACTTCGGTTGAAAGCGTGAAGCCCGGAGGAACAGGCAATCCAATGCCNCTCATTTCAGCCAGGTTAGCACCCTTACCGCCAAGAAGATTACGATCACTGGCCGCCCCTTCGGTTAGGGATTGGCCAAAGCTGTATACCCATTTTGACATATACTTTTCCTCTATCTAGCCAGCCTTCTACTTAACCAGCCTTCTACTTAACTAGCCTTCTATTTCCGCCAGATGTGCAAATGATCGTACCGCTTCATCAATCATAGATAACAGCTGCAACCGATTATTGCGTATGTTCTGGTCATCATCATTAACTTTCACCGCTTCAAAAAAGGCGTTGATCGGCTCAATCAATGTCGTCATAGCGGCAAGCTTACTGGCATCATTACTGAAATCACCAGCATGCTGATCAAGGCCAAGTAAAGCATCATATAATTGCTGTTCGGTTTGATCAGAAAAAAGCTGGATATCAATATCGCCATCTCTGTCAGCAGGTGATGTTGACTGCTCCGACACCAAAATGGAATGAACGCGCCGCCATGCTGGCATGAACCGCTGTCCATCATGATGGGTGAGATAGGCGTCAAGCGCCCTGATCCGCGTGATAATGGCCAAGACATTAAAATCTGCTAATTGNTCNGGTTGCATNACCGCGCGNACAACATCATAGCGCAANCCNCGGTCNCGNCAATANACATGAAGCCGGTCAGTCATAAACGCCAACAGATCATCCTGGGTTGATCCTAATATGGGCGTTAGATCGAGATCAATCTCCGCTTCATCAAGGATACGAATTACCCCTAATGCGGCACGCCGCAATCCAAATGGATCACCTGACCCTGTCGGCTTTTTGCCAATGCTGAAAAAGCTGGTCAGCATATCCAATTTATCCACTAATGCCAGCCCTTGGCCAAGGACTGTTTGCGGGATAGTATCGCCGCCGCCAACCGGTTTATAGTGATCAGAAATCGCATCAGCGACATCATCAGCCAGCGCTTCGGCGCGTGCCAAATGGCCGCCCATAATGCCTTGTAATTCCGGAAACTCACCAACCGTTCCCGTCACCAAATCAGCCTTGGCAAGCCTCGTGGCATGATCAATCTTCTGCGCATTAATGCCAAAGATATTCTCGGCCAATCGCACCGCTATGCCTCGCATCCTGTCAACCCTGTCCTGCATCGATCCAAGGCCATCAAAATAGGCAATGCTGTCTAGCCTGCTGGCATGATCAGCAAGTGCAGTCCTTCGGTCTTGATCCCAGAGAAACCGCGCATCGCTCAGCCTTGCCCGCAATACCCGCTCATTGCCCTTGCGGATCATATCATCGCGGGTTTTATCGGCAGACATATTACTAATGGTGATAAAGGCGGGCGCCAGCGCTCCAGCCTCATCGGTGAGGGCAAAATATTTCTGGTGGCTACGCATTGTTAGAACCAAAATATCTCTGGGTAATGACATGAAGTCATCATCAATCTGCCCCATGATAGCATGCGGCCATTCGACTAGACCTGTGACCTCATCCAGCAATCCAGTATCTTCTAATATCGTCATATGAGCCGCTGAGGCAAGCTTACCTAGTTGCTCATTAATGATGGCACGGCGGCTATCACGATGCGCCATGACATGATGGCTCATCATCAGTTCATCATAAAATGCGGCCAAGGGTTTTGTTTTGGGGTTTGGCTTGGTCAGATCAAGATCAGTTGGAGCAAGGAAACGGTGGCCATGGCTAGTCTGGCCATAGCTAATGCCCTCACCGCCGCCAAGATCATAATATCCCGCAACAGGTTCGCCATCCAAGAGGACATTGATCCGATGCAGTGGCCGCACCCAGCTCATCTCACCCTTTGCCCAACGCTGGCTTTTCGGCCATGGGAAACTGGCAATAATGCTGTTGATCAGATCAGGCAAGAGATCTGCTGTCTGCTGGCCAGATTGATGGATCATGGCAAAATAGAACTGACCTTTTGGCGTCTCACGTTCTTCGAGCTGATCACGGGTCAGGCCAAGCGAGCTAAGAAAGCCGTTAAGCGCTTGTTCAGGCGCACCAACACGCGGCCCGCGTTTCTCAATGGTTTGAGCTTCCTGCGCTAATGCTACATCCGCAAAAGCCACCGCCAGACGGCGCGGCGTTGACCATGACCGAATATGGGTTCCGCCTAGATTATGGTCAGCTAGTTTGGCAGCAATCGTCTCTGCCATATGGCGCTCAGCTCGCGCCTGCATGCGCGCTGGAATTTCTTCTCCAAACCATTCAATAAACAGCTCAGCCATTGGCACCATCCTGCTTAGGCTTATCTGCAACCCCAGATGCTACCCCAGATGCTACCCCAGAAGTTACTCCAGATGCCACCCACGCCTCACAGCAAGCAACAGCTAAACTACGCACTCTGCCAATATAGCGCTGCCGTTCCGCAACAGATATGACACCGCGCGCATCTAACAGATTAAAAATATGACTGGCTTTCATACATTGATCATAGGCGGGCAAAGCCAGCGGCGCAGATGCCTCCAGCAACATCTGACATTCGGTTTCTGCTTCGCCAAAATGCCGAAAAAGGACATCGGTAGTCGCCCGTTCAAAATTAAAGGTCGAAAACTCTTTCTCAGATTGCAGAAAGATATCGCCATAAACCTTGCCGCCCTGATCTTTGGGGACACCGTCCCAATCCAGATCATAGACATTTTCAACACTTTGAATAAACATCGCCAGCCGTTCAAGCCCATAGGTCAATTCAACAGGTACGGGCGAACATTCCATGCCGCCAACTTGCTGGAAATAGGTAAATTGCGTGACCTCCATGCCATCGCACCAGACTTCCCAGCCTAACCCGGCGGCACCAAGCGTCGGCGATTCCCAATCATCCTCAACAAATCGAATATCATGATCCAGGGGATCAAGGCCAATGGCTTTCAGCGAGTTGAGATACAGCTCTTGGCTATTTGCCGGCGACGGCTTCATGATAACTTGAAACTGATAATAATGCTGAAGCCGATTAGGATTTTCCCCATAACGGCCATCAGTCGGCCGCCGTGATGGCTGAACATAGGCGGCATTCCATACCGCATCAGGGCCTAGCGCCCGCAAGGTTGTTGCCGGATGAAATGTTCCTGCCCCGACTTCCAAATCATAGGGCTGAAGGATGACACAGCCTTGATCGGCCCAATATTGCTGAAGTGACAAAATCAGCTGTTGAAAACTGAGTGGGTGTTTGGGCATGTTAGGTTCCTGCTTCGCTACCGCCGCAACATAAAGTAAAGCCAGCCTGTGATCAATGCTAATCCTGTTATGGCTGATGCTGTTGAGAATGCTCTGTTATTCAATAGGACAATCCGGCCGCTCACACGCCGCTGACACCCAAGCCCCACATGTTGGGCATGATGTCATATCGAGAGCGTTCGCATCAGATTTTGGTTTTTGTCGAGACGCATCAAGCGGATTACTCGTCTGCTTGCGCCGATCCATAAATCGGTAAAAGGCAAATACACCACCAATAATAACCACCAAAAGAAGTAATTTTTGAACACTTAGTAATCCCCACATCAGAGCCCGTATCGCATCCTTTCCAGCCGTTCTTCGAGTTTCAATAGCGCCGTATCAACAATCGCCTCTGGCATGGCGTTGCTGCTAATACCCATCTGGCCACTACCCATGCCAAAGAGTGATTTTTTCATCGTCATCAGTTTGATCATAACCTTTTCGCCAAACTGCTCTTGCAAGACCGGGCGGATATCACCGAGGCGATCAACCAGACCTAGTTCAAGCGATTTTTCCCCTGTCCAGAAAGCGCCTGAAAACAGAAGGTCATCTTCGCCGTTAAGACGCGAGCCACGGCGCGACTTTACCATAGCAATAAACTGGGCATGAACCTCTTCTTGCAGGGCTTTCAGGTGTTTTACATCATCAGGATTTTCAGGCCGGAACGGATCAAGCATGCTTTTGCTAATGCCAGACGTATAGACACGGCGGTCAATGCCAATTTTATCAATCGCCCGATCAAATCCAAAGCCTGCGGACACAACCCCGATTGAGCCAATAATAGACGACGGATTAGCAATAATCTGATCCCCCGCACAAGCCAGCCAATAGCCGCCTGATGCCGCCACATCCTCAACAAAGCTAATAACAGGAACATCATTCTTGCGGGCTAAATCACGGATACGGCTAGCAATCATGGCAGATTGCACAGGTGAGCCGCCGGGGGAGTTAATCAGCAACGCCACCGCCGCCGCGCGTTTAGTGGTAAAGGCACGATCAAGCAATTTTGACAGACCTGACAAATTAAGCCCTGCGCGCCGCAAACCAGCACCAGATGATGCCGCTATTAATCCACTTAGAGGGATAACCGGCACCACCGGACGCGATGATGAAAATAGTGAAGAAATTGCCTTAATCATAACTCTTTCTATCTACCTGTCCTGCCGCCGAATAGCAAGTCATCTGCCGCTTGCCAGATGCAATACTTTGCTGACCAAGATGCAAAACTTTGTGGGGATAGTCATGATTTAGCCGCCGCCGCCGCGTATTTGCGGCCAGGCTGAACCAAGGCCAGCGCCCCACCACCAATAACCGCGTGATATTCATCACTTTCCATGATCAAGCCGGGCAAGATTGTCATCGCCCCTGCCATGCCTTTGCGGGCGCGGATAATCACCCGAAACGCTGGCTTGTCAGGCCGCGAATAGACAGGACGGATCACGCTTTCACCAAAATCATATTGCGCTAATGCCGCCAGAATATGATCTGTCTGATCAGCGCGGCAAATCAGCGTCAGCCCGCCACGTTTAGATAACGCCTTGCTGGCACAGACAACCCAGGATGCGGCAAAATCAGCGGCCATAGATTGCCGCCTTTGCATCCGAGGGGATAATGTTGAGGCGGGATCATTAAACGGCGGGTTCATCACCACATGATCCCAATCAGGGGTTAGTTTGGCTGTCATAATATCCGCATGGAGCAGATTAATTCGCTCACTAAAGCCATTGTCAGCGGCGTTCTGCGCGCATAATTGCACCATATCAGGGTTATGGTCGATCCCTGTNAATTGCGCCTTGGTGAGCCGCTGTGCCATGATCATCATCACCGCCCCAGCGCCAACGCCCAGCTCCAGCACATGCTGAACCGTATCAGGGATGGCGGCGGCCAGCATGATCGCATCGCTTGTCGCCCGAAAGCCTGTTGCTGGCTGAGTCAGCCAAAGCGTGCCATTATACCAGCGATCACGAGTTGTTGCCGTAAGCGTCATCGTCAGCCGCCACTAGTCATCATAATACTGCCCTGCCTCNGATAACACGCGCTTGGCCTGCGCNAGATGATCTTCGGCGACCATGATACGCATCGGGAACAATGTGTTTGATCCTGCCATCAGATCAGAAATATGCCTATCCTGAACAACGAACATCACCCCTGCCGCTTTCAGCAAGGATTCAAGATAGGTCAGCCGGACAGGATCAGTGATAGCCAGTAAATGTTTCATGACNATGNATAATGACAAAAAACCGCACAATGCCAAAGCATAAAGTGTTGACTTAGACCCGTAAAACCGCAAGGTTGCGGATATGAACACCGTACCACGCTCACATTTGCCGCCCTCAACCGAGCCATCCTCGCCAGAGCCATCCTCGCCAGATAGTTCAGGGCAAGCAGGTATTGTTGCGTCTTTGGCGCCGTTGGTTGAGATAACCGCATCAGGCATGGCAGAGACTAATCGTATCATCATTGACCGGATGCAGAGCGAGATTGATTTAATTCCAACATTGGCAGGGCATCTGATTGCGGCAGGCGGTAAACGCATGCGGCCGATGCTTACGCTGGCTGGCGCGTTACTTGGTAAACCCAAAGCCGGTAAATCCAAAGCTGGTAAGGCAAGCGAGGCAACGCTGACCAATGCTGCAAAACTGGCGGCAGCAGTTGAGTTTATCCATTCAGCGACGCTGTTGCATGATGATGTCATTGACCAATCAGATATGCGCCGCGGCAATAAATCCGCCAGTTCAATCTGGGGTAATGAGGCAAGTGTGCTAGTTGGGGATTTTCTCTTTGCGCGGGCATTTGAGCTGATGGTTGAGGCTGGTCAGATCAGCGTTTTAGGGCGTTTGGCAAACGCCGCCGCGCGCATCACAGAAGGTGAGATTGATCAGATGATCTTGGCTGGCAATCCGGCGGCACCTGTTGATGATTATTATCGGGTTATTCGCGCGAAAACCGCCGAATTATTCGCCGCCGCAGGGGAGGCTGGCGCCATGATAGCCAATGCCGACAAGCCCATATCATATGCCATTTGCGCCTATGGTTTGGCATTGGGGACAGCGTTTCAGATTACCGATGATGCGCTGGATTATGCCGCAACGGCAGAAGGCATGGGCAAATCCCAGGGTGATGATTTCAAAGAAGGCAAGATTACCCTGCCCGTGATGTTTGCATGGCAAGATGGAAATGAAGATGAACGCCGCTTTTGGCAACGCTGCTTGGCGGATGGAGATATTGCTGATGGTGATTTCGATAGGGCTTTATCACTAATGAATAAGCATGATACCATTACCCGATCACTCGAAGTCGCCCGATCACATGCCACCGACGCTAGCCAGATTATCACCCAACTAGCATCTCAATCAGCATCTGCATCTGGTGACGTGGCAGAGGCGCTCATTGCCGCGGCTAATTTTGCCGCCTACCGGACAACATAAAGCTGTCCTAACCTTTGCCTTTCACTTTGGATATTTCCATTTAGCATGCCCAATCAGAGCGTTTTGGCAGAGGGATCAGGGATTTCTATATGAGGGATATCCTCAAACTCTGCCCACATGCCGCCCCACCTGATCGCGATATTGAGCTGATATCCGGCTTCGTAAAAAGCGACAGCGACCTCAATCGCCAGAGCGCGGGTAAATTGGCCTTTACCTGTATCGGGATGAAGCGGAACGAGATCAATGGCATGGCCGGTCAGATGCCTTGAGTTAAGCGTTCTTGATACGCCCTGCCTGACCAAGCGGCGTTGTTCCGCCATATCACGGCGGCCAGAAATGATGGTGAAATCAACACGCGACAAGACCAGCGCCCGCCTTGCTACCGCTTGCAGGGCGGGAACAACGGTGACTAAATGGCTCTCACTGCGGCGGCTGAACCGAAATGGGGTGGCGGCAATAGTCATCTTAGCGCCCCATGCCGGTTGAGATCACAAACGCCGCCATCAGCACCATAAAGATCAAAATCGCCCTGACACCAAAGGTGATCAGACTGCGTGTTGCTTCACGCCGAATACGTTGCCAATTGGTCAGCAATTCGCGCAAATCACAAACATCACGGCACGCCTCCTGATCATCCAATCCTATTTCGGCAAGGGCTTTTCTGGCGCCGCGCCGCGCCGCCTGCTCCATCACCAGATTCCAGTCTGTATCCTGATTTTGCCCATATCGGGGTAATGCGGTTTTCGTGGTGGCCGTCGTTTTGTTAGGTGAGGTCATCGTTGAGTATCCTTTGCTGGGCCTGTGTTGGGAGGGGTGTTGAGGGGGTTATTTTGGCGCGTTTTATCAATAGATCGCAGGCCACTCATCCCCAGAAGGGCAAGCAGTAATGTCCATAAATCGTTAAAATCAGCGCGCGGCAACGGCGGCAATGTCATCCCGAACATGGTCAAGCATGATGCCAAAACAGGTTCAATGAGATAGTGCCAACCAAGGGCGGTAATACAAATCCAGCCCGCCGCCGGCCGTCATCCTGATTTCCAGAAATGATCAGAGGCAGATTCAATGCGGTTAATGCTGATCTGATTTTGGTTCATCTTATCAATGGCTTGATCCATGGCTTGATAAATCGGCTTGACCTGATGTTCATCAGCAAGGATTTCGGCGGCAATGGTTCTAGCGGTTTCTCTGTCTTTGCCTGGTCTGGTGATTTTATCCAGCACCAGATCAACTAGCGGCAATATAAGCGCAGGAGGTATCATCTGCATGTCCTTTCTGTCGGATCGTCAGTGAATGCGTTAGAGGGTTAGTCAGTCAATTTAATTTTGAATTAAAAAAACCCCCCTTGATGATGCTTCCAATGCCATGATTGCCATGGGCAATTTTGCTATTGTTGACACATCTGACAATAGCGCTCTCCATGCCGGATGCTTTGCCATTGATGCAGGTGATCATATCAAGCTGCGGTTTTTAGAACAGCCTGATGCCAAGATTGATATGATTTATGTTCGCCATTCGTCACATGATCAAGAGGGCTTTACCCTGACCGCATCTTCGCTCAATATCATAGGCCGTGCCATTTGAAAATTATGTCTGATCTAGGATGATTTGGCGTCATCTGGTCTGAACAGCAGCCAATTTAGGGAACCATAAGCCTATTTGAAAAATATAAACATCTTGGAAAACATAAGGATATGTATTTGTGATCAAGCGCTCAATGACTATTAATGGTCATAGAACATCGATCTCTCTGGAAGCTGATTTCTGGCAAGCTTTACAGCATATTGCTCAGCGTCAGGGATGCTCACTCGCCCGTATTGTTGCTGATATTGATATTGAACGCAGCAAAAGGATTAGTTCAGGCCAAGATGTTGGCGGTCTTTCCAGCGCTATTCGGCTTTATATTTTGGCTGAACTTATGGCTATCGTAGCCTCACCTAATAAATAAATTATTTGGATTTACCGCAAGATCATATTGCATCCCATCAATTTGTCGTTTTATATGGGGGTATTAGCAATTGTTCCAAATATGATTTCAATAGAACTAGGTGATAATTATGGCGCAACACAAACAGATCAAGCTAGGCATTTTACTTGCAGGTGAGACCGGCATTAATATGCGTCCTCATAATCCGTCCTATCAAGAGATGTTTACATCTTATCTGGCGGCGCATAATCACATGCTTGATATCACATTCATTCATGTTCGCCATGGTGATTTTCCAGAGCAAGTCTCCGATTATGATGCCTATATGATCTCAGGCAGTCGCCATGGGGTTTATGATGACCTGCCGTGGATACCGCGGCTGATGGATTTTGTTAAGTCAGCTTATCATATGCAGATACCGCTTATTGGCATTTGCTTTGGCCATCAGCTGCTTGCCCACGCTCTCGGTGGTGAGGCGGTGTTATCAGATAAAGGTTGGGGTGTTGGCATTAAAGAGATGGCAATGCAAAGTGATTTGCCTGCGGCGTCTAGCAAAGGCCAAGCCGTGCGTCTGATTTACATGCATCAAGATCAAGTCATTAGCCTGCCAGCCGAAGCAGAGGCTTTATTAGGTGATGATTTCTGCCCTTATGCGGCATTTACTATTCCTGGTCGGGTGCTGTCTTTCCAAGGTCATCCGGAGTTTAATACCGCCTATTTGTCAGCCTTGATTAACCGACATAGCCGCGCCATAGGTGATGAAGGCGTTGCCCGTGCAAACGGCAGCCTAAGCACCCCAACAGACAATGATCAGGTGCGTGATTGGATGGCGAGTTTTCTCAATCATGCGCTTGCTGCTCAATCACGCGCTGCCTGAGGCGGATTAGAATATGGCATTTATTCTCGGACTTGATACGGGCGGCACATTTACGGATGCGGCGATCATCAATAGTGAAAATGGCGCGCTTGTGGCGAAAGCCAAAGCCCCTACAACACGCGAAGATTTATCCATTGGCTTGGGGGAGGCGATCCATTCTGTCATTGATCAATTAGCTCAAGATCAACGTCAATCGCTCAAGCAAGTGTGCCTGTCAACGACACTGGCGACTAACGCTGTGGTTGAGGGCATGGGCGGGCGTATTGGCTTGGTTATGATCGGTTTTGCAGAAACGAGCCTTAGCAAAAACAATCTCGGCAATTCGCTTGGCCAAGACCCTGTGGCTTTTGTCACAGGAGGCCATAAAACCGATGGTAAACCGCAAGCGCCTTTAGATATGGCTGCGCTTGAGGCATTTGCTGATCAGTATGGCAAAGATATCAGCGCGATTGCTATTGCTGGTCATTTTGCGACCCGTAACCCTGAGCATGAAATTGCCGCCCGTGACCTGTTGCGTAAAAAAACTGGTTGCCCGATCACCTGCAGTCATGAGTTATCATCCGAATTAGGCGGGCCTAAACGCGCCTTGACCGCGTTACTAAATGCGCGTCTCATCGACTTGCTTGATCGTCAGATTAATGCCACTAATGACATCATCACATCATCAGGTATCAATGCCGAATT
>NZIT01000086.1 GCA_002691725.1 SAR116 cluster bacterium
TGCTGTCATCGCAACACCGCCGTTAAAGAACAAGCGATTGGCAACTTTCGCGGCGCAACCCAACGAACCCGCGTATTGACCGCCGTAGGTTCCCGTGCCTACACCACAACGCACCGTTTCATCCGGCAGCAGCGTTGTCACTGGAACCGAGCCCATCGCAGCACTCAATGCTCCAACCGCTCCAATCGATGCCACCACTTCATCGGGGCTATAGCTCGTTGTTCCCAACGTGCCAGTCTGATCCGTTGTCACAAAGCGCTTCTCACCTGGCTTTTGATACCGCGAGCCAATGAATCCACCGGGGTGCAAGCCAGGCAGGCTGTAGGGAGACGCGGCACTACCGAGCGACACCTCAAACGGCCGTGTCGTCACCGCATTCATGCCAATGGCCGTGGAGCCAAAGGCGCGAGCCGTGGCACCAGGACCAAAGGCCGAGCCGTAATCGGAATAGGAACTGGAGAAAGCACCAACCGCGAAGGCTTGCGTTCCAAAGGCAATGGCGCCAGATCCGATCGCTGTGGATTCGACGCCATCAGCTAGAGCTGCAGAACCAATAGCCATGACATTGCTTCCTTGGGCGTAAGCACCGGTACCAATGGCCAAACCATTGGTGCCAATAGCCCTGGATGCGGCACCAAGTGCCACCACATTGGTGCCTTCAGCAAAGCCATCAGTGCCGATGGAAACCACATTGGTGTTGTATCCAAGTGCTTTAGCTCCAGTGCCAATCGCAATTACATTGCGACCTTCTGCCAAAGCATCAGTGCCTTGAGCAACGGCATTAAAACCAATCGCACGCGCATTGGCACCAGAAGAGGATGAATTGGTGCCATTTGCAAAGGAATTCGCACCAAATGCGGTGGAATTTGTGCCTATCGCATGAGACGAGGAACCATAAGCCTGAGTATTCACACCTTCAGCGAATGAGTCGGTTCCGTAGGAGGCGGAGTTAACACCATTAGATGTTGCATTATGTCCCATCGCAACAGCACTGGTTGAACCTGAATAGATATGCGAGCTCATACCAAAGGCCATGGCGTTGTCGGAACTTCTGACTTCCGAAAAATCACCAAATGAGGTTGAGTTTTGGGAATGCGAAACCCGAGCATCTGTACCATAAGCAAAACTGCTGAATCCATAAAAAACCTTTGCATCTGTACCATAAGCAAAACTTGCATTTGAATGGAAGACGGCAGCACCATCGCCAGTGGCGAATGAGTTCACTTCGCTATCATCGTCATAACAATCGTCACCTATACAAAATGTCTCATCTCCAAGAGCTTTGGCATTAATTCCGATCGCAAAAGCATTATTACCAGCAGCCGTTGCATTGGTTCCAAGGGCAAAAGCGTTGATACCAGAAGCCTTCGCATACGGACCAATCGCAGTTGCATCTTTTTGATTAGCAAAAGATGCTGTGCCTACAGCCAATGAGCTCTCACCTGAAGAATTAGCTTCCACACCCCAAGCCATAGAGTTGACACCGCTTGCCACAGCCTTGACACCAGCTGCGTAAGCATTCGTAGCGATTGCACAAGCCTCGAAACCAATTGCCACACCGTCAAGGGCAATGGCGTGAGCACGTGTTCCAATTGCTGTTGACTGAGAACCGCCTGCCAAAGACAAAGTACCAATGGCGACACTATCTTGAGCCGAAGCAATTGCACATGAACCTGCTGCCAATGAGCTGGAACCCTCAGAGAGAGCGTTAAAACCTATAGCAACTGATTTGTCATTAGAGGCAGTGGCACTTGTTCCAATAGAAGTAGAAGCAATACCACTTGAGGAGGAAGCAACGCCAAAAGCCAACGAATTAGTGTTGCTGGCATTAGCCTGAAGTCCGACAGCAAAGGAGTTGGAACCCGTGGCCTTAGCCAAAGTACCAATAGCAGAGGAATTAGCAGCATTAGCAAAACTTTGAACACCAAAAGCATAGGAATCAAGATTAGTCGCTTGAGCTGAGGTGCCAAGGGCCAATGAATTCACTCCACTAGCAAAAGTATCAACACCAATTGCATAGGCATTCAAGTTTGATGCTGCAGCTGAGGTACCAAAAGCAATCGAATTCTCACCACTCGAAGTAGTATTGGTTCCAATAGCGAATGCAGAAACATTACTAGCGTTGGCTTGGAAGCCCGTTGCAAACGCGTCATCCGCCAACGCCCTTGTACTCGTACCAAGCGAAATCGAGTTGTTACCTTGGGCCAGTGAGTTGAATCCTGCAGAGATGGAGTCAATACCTGATGCATTGGCAAAGGCGGCCAGTGCCATCGCCCCATTAGCCGTCGCTTGTGCTTGTGTGCCAGCGGCAAAAGCTCGTTCTTTATTAGCTAATGACTCATAGCCAATTGCAATCGCATAGGTACCAAGTGCATCTGCGCTAGCGCCCATCGCAATGGTTTCATTTGCCGTTGCATTCGCTTGTGGGCCAATCGCAATCGCTCCCTTTGTCATTGCCCTGGCGCTTGTGCCAGAAGCAATCGACTCGTTACCAGAGGCGATGGCGCCGGTGCCCGTTGCCATCGCATTATCAGCTGAGGCATTGGCCCGGGTTCCGTAGGCGAGGCTGTTGGTCTTGAGCGCCTTGGACTGGAAGCCCAACGACATCGAGTTGGCACCAATCGCTTCTGCTTGCAAACCAGCAGCAAAGGCATCAGCCAAGTAAGCGTTACTGCATGTGCCAATGGCCATGGTGTTTTCACCCGAAGCTGTGGCATTGGTGCCAATGGCCAAGGCATTTTTGTTCAAGGCCTGGGCATAGGCACCAGCAGCAAAGGTGTCATTGCTGATCGCACTGGCGAACATGCCCAAAGCAATGGAGACATTGCCGGTGGCATTGGCGTAGCGGCCAATCGCAATCGCGTTATTGCTGCTCGCCAAGGCGTTAACGCCAAAGGCCATGGTGTAGTTGGCAATGGCAGAGGAGTTCGCACCAAAAGCCAACGCTCCGTTTTGCGTGGCATGGGCATAGGTACCAATCGCAGCCGCGTTCAAAGCGGTGGCATTGGCCAGCACACCCATCGCCATTGAATTAGCGCCATTTGCAAAAGAGCCAGCAGCAATCGCTACGGCATTGATGCCAGCAGCCGTGGCGGAAACACCGAAGGACTGGGCGTTTTGCTTGTTGGCAACGGAGTCAACGCCAATCGCAATCGAGTTATCACCCGTTGCCGATGCACTCGAGCTGATTGCCGTGGCGTTGGTGCCCGTTGCTTTTGAAAACGTGCCAAATGACAGCGCATTACCACCCTGCGCATTGGCCAAAACACCCAAAGCCACGGAGTTATCACCCGATGCATTGGCTTTCACCGACAATGCGGCTGAATTCACGCCTTCCGATGTGGAGAAGTAACCAACGGCCATTGAGTTGGCTCCCGTTGCCGAGGCATTGACCGCAATGGCGGTCGAGTTCGTACCAATCGACTTGGCATTGGTACCTAAAGCCAGAGAGCTCTTCTCTTTTGCAAACGACTGAACACCAATCGCCAGGGATGATTCGCCATTGGCATTCGCACTCGCACCGATCGCACCGGCATTCACACCACAGGCCGTGGTATTTGGGCCAATCACAAACGAGTTGGTTTGATCAGCAAAGGATTGAGCGCCAATAGCGGTTGAATTGATGCCATAAGCGCGAGAATTGGCACCAAAGGCCATTGAATTAATGCCACTGGCAGTGGCGTTGGTGCCAATGGAAGAGCTATTCGTATTCGTTGACGAGGCGCTGTAGCCAATGGCGATGGAATCAGTTCCTGTGGAACAGGCCGTTGTACCAATGGCCATGGAATTGTTTCCCAAGGCACACGCCTGAACGCCGATCGCCATGGCATCAATGCCTTGGGTATTGGCGAGGTAACCAATGGCTCCAGCACCCGTACCGTTTGCAATCGCTCCAGCACCTAAAACAAAGGAATTGGCATATGAAGCTGTTGTATTGGTTCCGATGGCGATGGCATTAGAACCAGTCGAGGAAGCACACGCACCAATAGCTATTGAGCCAGTGGCATTAGTAAATGACTGGGAGCCAAAAGAAACCGAGCACGATCCCGATGCCGTGGAACCAAAACCAAATGCAATCGACTGGAATCCATTGGCAATAGTGTTAGCCCCAAGCGCAATAGCTTGTGCAGTGGCGGCATTCGCATCTGAGCCTATCGCGATGGATGATTCACCCGTCGCACTCGCACTAGCTCCATAAGCACTGGCATTCGCTTCCGTAGCTTTTGCTGAAGCACCAATTGCTACTGAAGATTCACCGCTCGCACTTGCAGACGCACCAAAAGCAATCGCTTCATCCGATGAACTTGTTGCTTCGCCACCAATTGCAATGGAAGACTGATTAGCTGCATTAGAGGAACTACCAATTGAGATCGATGCCTCACCTTTGGCGACACCACTAACCAAAGCCAGAGCATCAGCAGCACTCACATTGGTTCCAGACCCAATACTGACTGCACCATCAGCATCTGATGTAGTAGTGGCGGTGTCACCTATTACAACTGTTGAATTGGCAATTGAGGCAACTCCATTGCCAATCACAACCTGATTCTTGCCACCATTCATCGCTGCGCCATTACCAATGGCCACACCACCAACATTTCCACCCACTTCAACAGCATTCCCCATGGCCACTGACCCGGAGGTAGCACCAGCCACTACACCATTCCCCATGAGGATGCTGGCTGTAGTGCCGAGATCACCGGAAGCAGAACCGATCAGGATGTTCCCAGCAGCACCAACACTTCCAACGCCTTTACCAATAATGACATTGTCAGCTGTTCCAACACCGGCAATGTCACTTCCAATCATCACATTGGAATAACCGGCTGTATTAGCTACTGCGTTGCCAATTGCGATGGTATCAGCGCCGATACTGGCCACCCCATTACCAATCGCAATTGTTTCCTCGCCACTGCTCACAGCGCCGATCCCAATGGCTACGGATGCAGCTCCTGAAGCATTAGAGGGACCAACAGCTAATGAACCACCGATTGAAGTCCCCAAGAGGGATGCAAAACCGGCACCATATCCACATTCAGACATGGTGAGATCCAGGGTGGTAGCCGCTACAAAACCCTCAGCATTAGCAAATAGGCTTCCATTTAATGAGCCAGAGGCAGTACCACCACCACCACAGATACCACCACAATCAATGGTGCCATCAATAACTATGCCACCCTCAATCTCTGCGAAAGGGACTTCCAAATTACCGGTGATGGTACCGGCACCTACGCCACACATCCCATATACCTGCGCCAAAACCTGACCTGATGAAACAGTCAGACCAATGACGAGGCCTCTAAGCAGGTGGCCCCTATAAGGCACTTCGGGTGATAACAGACAGACCTTGAAACGTTAGGCCCGTCAAGAAAAAAAACAACTCGGAAGGAAAATCCAAGATTGACCAGCATTGAGCAGTCCTAGTTACATCGCAGACCCAGAGCCACCAAAAGCGGAAGAAGCCCCTAAGGGTCAGAAGTCCGGCACGTTTCGACTAGGGCGGTCGAGCAATGAGCAGCTTTTTCCCCAAGCACTGAAATTTGTTGCTTCTCAGAACTTGCTCACTAAGATCTGTGTGAAATTGATTGTATCGGGCTTCCAGCTGTGGCAAGTCTTCTTCCAATCCGCTGTGCTTGTCTTACATTCGGGCATTTTTCTCTCGCCCTACTTGTCAGCTATCCTTTGGCTGCGTTTGCAGATAAGGTCCAAGGCGTAACCACAGGCAGTAGTTCATTAGGTCAGCTNACTACAGGAGACAATTCAGGCGCGTTAGGCCAAAACGCAAGCGCTTTAGCAGACTCAGCTTTTGCCATTGGAGCCTTTTCAACAGCTGGAGGACTAACTTCAGTCGCTATCGGCTTTGGATCCCAATCCTCAGGCCTCTCTTCGATCGCCATTGGCGATGCGACCCTCGCATCAGGAACTGGAGCTGTAGCCATAGGTGACGTTGCCGGAGCATCAGGGGCAGCAAGCGTTGCCATTGGCAATGCCGCGTCAGCCGATGGTGAAGATGGTTCGGCATTTGGAGATCAGTCACAAGCCGATGGAATCAGAACAGTTGCGCTTGGCAGTCTTGCCAGTGCTACTGCTACCAATGCAATTGCAGTAGGTTCCACAAGTTCAGCAACAGCCAGCAATTCCGTCGCAGTTGGGCCCAATGCCACGGCCAAGGGCTCGGACTCTCTGGCTATTGGCGCTGGATCAATTGCTAATAGTTCAGGCTCCCTAGCCTTTGGCTACGAGGCCAACTCATCTGCTAGCAACTCAATTGCAATTGGACGCTCTAGCCAATCGACAGGTGCCAACTCTATTTCCATTGGTTTTGAGGCAATCAGTCAGCTCCAAAGTCTTGCCTTGGGCTTTCAAGCCAATGCATCGGGCACGACGGCGCTCGCCATTGGCCCTCAGACGTTCGCATTAAGTACGAATAGCGTGGCGCTGGGCAGTGGAGCTCGTGTGAATATCAGTTCCACAGGATCCATGGCCTTCGGTGCAGGATCGTTGGTTGGAACAGGCTCATCCAATAGTGTTGCCTTTGGCCCAGGAGCTGTCGTTCCCAATGGAGCTGACAACACCTTTGCAATGGGTGTTGCCAACTCAGTCTTTAAGTTTTCAAGCCTGGCGACTCCAACAGGTTTCTTTAACGATGTCCCCCAGCCAATTACGAGCGGGCCGACCTACGCCAACGGCACGGTTTGGAGCGTGGTCAACAAAACCTATTCAGGTGGCTCCCTGACGGCATCGAACTCCAACTGGTACAACGCAGCGTATGCAAGTGGAACACCATCTGCATCTGACCTTGGCGCAGGCTCTCTAACAGGATCTAGCAATATCTACCAAGTAATAACACAAACTGTTTTGTCCAGCACGCAAAACATGAATGCCACTACTTACAATCATGCATCAACGGCCCCCACAATCAGCGGGGCCGACTGTTCTAGTGCAGATAAATGCGTACAACAGTCAACATCAGGCGACATCACTACATACACAAATTATTCTAACTACACCGCTGGAACCATTTCGTCGATCACGCAAGTCAATACTTCACCTGTAGGCGTTGCTTACGGCACCGTCAGCAGCAGCGGCACGTCTTATGTTGTCTCTGCCTACAACCAAGGAACAACTTGGAACACAGCCACTAATACAACAAGCAATGCATCTTTGACCGGGGGATGGGCTAATGCCACCGGAAATTTTGCCACTCTTATGGTGTCTGAGGATGGCACCCTTTATTTCAACCCAATTTCCACAGGAAGCACTACTAAATACATAGTTAACGGTCAAATTGCCACCCCAACGACTGTATACAACAGCACAAGTGGTATTTCTAATAGTACAACTTGCTACAACAATGGGGCAAATAGTACCTGCAACCCAATAGCGCCAACCAGTAGTACCAAAGTTACTACTACCAGCACATCCAACAGCACAGCATCTATTGGCGGCTGGCAAGATCCTGTTTCATCAGTTTCTGATGCGCAAGCTCGAACAGCAGATTTACTGAGCCGACTTAAGGGCTCTTCCATGTCCTACGGCGCCTCATCAGATGCAACAGGCGCTAACAACATCGCTTACGGCCATGGATCTCAAGCCCATGGAGATCATTCCAATAACATTTCATTTGGCACCAGCGCAGAAAGCGATGGGACCAATGGCATTGCCTTTGGTGCAGGTAGTCGCTCCGACGGTGTCAATGCCCTGGCATTTGGAGCATCGTCTCGGGCGGAAGGAAATCGCGTCATCAGCCTTGGCAGTGGCTCCATCACCAATGGCACTGATGCCGTAGCACTAGGTGCCAGCTCATCATCCATCGGAACAGACGCCATGGCTTTGGGAGCTCGCTCATCAGCCTCTGGCAATCGAGTCATGAGCTTGGGCAGCAGTTCCTCTGCTGAAGGCAATGATGCTTTCGCTATCGGCGCTGGTTCCAAAGCCAATGGCCAGCAAGCTCTCGCTATCGGCGACAACGCCGAGGCCAATGGCGTTGGCGTGATCGCGATTGGTTCTGGTGCCAAGGCATTGGGCTCCAACACCAATGGATTAGCCATCGGCACGCAAGCCACTGCGAGCGGAACTGATGTCACAGCATTGGGTGCTGGCGCTTCAGCCACAGGTATTCGCGCCACGGCTGTCGGTGCTGGCGCGCAAGCCAGCCATACAGGCTCCACTGCCATCGGCGCTGGTGCGCGCACAACGGCCCCAGGGCAGGTGGTACTGGGAACCACGACCAGCACCGTTGTCATCCCCAGCTTGGGAGGCTCAGGAAAATTTGCAGGACGCTCCTCTCAACAGGGTTCGACCCGGGTCGTCACGACGGATGCGTCTGGCAACTTGGGCACATCGTTTAATCCCAAGTTGATGGAGCAATCCATCAGCGATATCGCTCGAGCAACCCAAAGCTCTGCCGCAATCGCTGCTGCTTTTTCATCAGTGCCAAGCATGACCCAGCTCAACGGAGAACCCGCACGCTGCGGTTTTGGCACCGGTGGATTTGGGAGCCAATATGCAATTGCAGGAGGATGCGCAGTCAAAATCTCTGAATCCTTTTTCCTCAACGGCGCACTGAGCTATACACCAAGTATTAATTACAACTTCGGAGATACTCCATCAGTTGCTGGACGACTGGGATTCTCTTTTCCTCTGGGCAGAATCGCCAAGGCAAAATCGGAAGAAGCATTAAATGAAGAGGTGATCAAAACAATTCAGGTGCAACAGAAAGAGATTTCTGAACTCAAAGCAATGATTCTCACTTTACGCTCTCAGGTGCTTCAACTACAGAATAAATAGTTTGCCTGGTTCGCGTTATTTTGCACCAATCAAGTATCAGCAAAATTTTCCTCAATCTCACTAGTCAGTGCTTTTAGGCCTAGGCCCTGCTGATCCTAACGCCTCATTTCGCTGTCCAATAATTCGCGATTTAAAGACATAAATTAACAGCAACGTGCGAGCACTCCCACTGAAGCCATCAGTCTTGTGATCCCTGCCATTGACTCAGAAAAAGATTTCTGGTCTCAAAGGAATGATTTTTACTTTATGCTCTCAGCTGCTACAACTACAAAGTAAGCAGATAGGCTAATTAGCGTTATTTAGCACTAATCAAGCATCAGGAAGATTTTTTTGAATCTCACTAGCCAATGCTTTTAATCCAAGCTCTGCCAGTGCCAACATTTCTTTTTGCTGTCCAACAATTCGCAAATCAGAGAGATAAATAACCAACAGCTTGCGAGCACTTCCACTGAGGTCATCAGTCTTGTAATCCTTGCCATTGATCGTGACTTTTTCAGGCAAGCTGTCAGCAACCTGAGCCCAATTGGCATCTGCAGCGGTATTGATCTCAATTCCAAAAGAAGACGAGGATGCAGCTTCCTTAGCCATCAGCCCTATTCGTGTCGCCAAATTATGCATCAAATAGCCAACGCCGAAGCAACGGCAAGCTCAAACCAATCACATTGCTGTAACAACCCTCCAGCTTCTCGACGACCATCCCACCGCGACCTTCCAAGGCGAAGCCGCCGGCGCATTGCAACGGCTCACCTGTGGCCACGTAGTCCTCAATCTCTGCCTGCGTGAGCGGCGCAAAGTGCACCGTTGTGGTGACCGTGGCCAGCTGCGGCTGGCTCCCCAGCAAGCAGTGGCCGGTGTGCAAGAGCCCACAGCGGCCCGCCATGCGCTGCCAACGGGCAATGGCTTCCTCCGCATCAGCAGGCTTGCCAAAGATTTCGCCTGCAAACTCCAGCACCGAATCACAGCCCAACACGCCCCAAGCCGGCTTCTCCTCAACCTGCAAGCGCTCAGCCACTGCGGCGGCCTTGGCCTGCGCCAGCTTTTGCACCAATTGCGCAGGACTGGGATCAGTGATGGCCTCTTCATCCACACCGCTCACCTGCACGCGGTGGGGAATGGCCGCCAACTCGAGCAGGCGCCGGCGCGCCGGTGACGCCGAAGCCAACAGCAACGTCATGGCCTCTGGTTCCTAGGGTTCCCCCATGCTGACTTGCGATCCCCATTCCTTGGCACGCGCAGC
>NZIT01000087.1 GCA_002691725.1 SAR116 cluster bacterium
GTATTGTCGATGTCACCGAGCATAGGTGCACGGTGCTGGCTGAACGAGCAGTTAATCTTGATAACGCCAGCCGGACAGAATTAGAGGCACAGCGTCAGACAGCAACTAATAACGGCAATACAAGAGATGAAGAGTTTCTTGATGCCGCCATTTCTGCGCTCTAATTAAATCTCAAAAATATCTCTAAAATCCTCTATGATTTTACCATAGACTTGTCTTTTGAACGGCACCGCAAGTTGATGCAGGCTGTTGACAGATGACCAGCGCCATTGCCGAAACTCAGGATGTTGGGTGTCAATATTGATATCTGCATTATCACCTGTAAAGCGGAAGGCTAACCATTTTTGGGTTTGGCCGCGATATTTACCGCCCCAGAGCTGATTAGCCAAGCCTTCGGGGATGCTGTAAGAAAGCCATTCAGGATGTTCACGCAGCAACTGCGCTTTATTGGTGCCAATTTCCTCATGCATTTCGCGCAATCCAGCCTCAAGCGGGGTTTCGCCATGATCAATTCCGCCTTGTGGCATTTGCCAAGCATCGCCATGATTATCAAGGCGTTGGCCAACAAAAATCTGATTAACCGAATTAATTAGCATTATCCCAACACAAGGCCGGAACGGACGGCAATGATAATCTATTGGTTGGCTCACTGCAGGGCTCCTTTGAAGACGCGGAGACCATTGAGCAGATCAACAGCTCGTGCCAGCTGATAGTCTCTGATCGGGGTCTCACCGCCATTATCACCCTGATTGTCGCCCTGATTAGCATCCTGATTGTCACCCTGATTAGCATCCGTACCCGTATCAGGAGCATCTTGATTCTCCAATGATCCTTTCAGGTCTTCTTCGCGGAACGTCACAACATCAAGATTTTCGATAGTAGCCAGCTCAACAATGATATCGGGGGTGATGCCAGTGCCTTGAATAGATACCCCGGAAGGCGTGTAATAGCGTGCGGTCGTTATCCGCATGGCGGCGTCTGCGCCAATCGGAATAACGCTTTGGACTGACCCTTTGCCAAATGATCTGGTGCCCATGATCAAGGCGCG
This sequence comes from SAR116 cluster bacterium, assembly GCA_002691725.1. GTDB lineage: Bacteria > Pseudomonadota > Alphaproteobacteria > Puniceispirillales > UBA1172 > UBA12202. Next base: position 1,049 of record NZIT01000087.1, read on the forward strand.
CTCATGATCTTTTAAGGCGCCTGCCACAATCTCAGACGCTGATGCTGAACCAGAATTAATCAGCACAACAATAGGAATTCCGTCAGATATATCGCCAGCACTGGCAAAATACCGAGACGCCGAGCTGTTATTGCGGCCACGTGTCGAGACAATCTCACCCTGTTCCAAAAACGCATCGGTGACAGAAATAGCCTCACTCAGCAAACCACCAGGGTTATTGCGTAAATCAAGGACAATTCCAATTAAGTTTTTACCATGCTGCTCGCGCAAAGCAGTCATAGTACGGAGCAAGCCAGGGGTCGTCTCTTGGGTAAAACTGGTCACCCGAATATATCCGACATCGCCATAGCTATCAGAGCGGACGCTCCAACTTTTGATAACATCACGTTCTAATGTCACATCAAATGGCGCGTCCTCACCACGTTGAACGGTAATGGTAATCTCACTTCCAACGTCACCCCGCATTAGATCAACCGCCTCACGCAAGGATATCCCCACCACATTTTGACCATCAATTCCAATAATCAGATCACCAGATATGATGCCAGCCTTATCAGCAGGGGTATCGTCAATAGGTGAGACAACCTTGATAAAACCGTCTTCCGTTGTAATCTCAACGCCTAAGCCGCCAAACTCGCCGCGCGTGCGTTCCTTCATCTGATCAAAATCTTCAGCCGTCAGAAAGCTGGAATGAGGGTCAAGTGATTTCAGCATACCGTCAATGGCTGAATGGATTAAATCCGTGTCATCAACAGGCTCTACATAATTATCACGAATACGTTCAAAGACTTCTCCAAATACTGACAAATCCTTATAGACCTGATCGCGTGATGTCTGGCTATTTGAAGGTGAGGAGAGAACAGTAATAACGCCGATCATCAGAATAACGCCCATAAGCATCATATAAATATATCGTCTAAATACGGTTTGAGACGACTTATCAGATAACGGTGGGGTATGAGGGTGTGCATCCATATGATTACGTCCAGACTATAAAAAAAAATAACAATTACATGTTGCCCCTATAAGATGGCAAGATCAAGACAGGAAAATATTAATTAGGTTCAAATAAAGATCTCCCTGTCATTTCTTTGGGGATTGGTATTCCTAATAATTCAAGTAATGATGGTGCTAAATCGCTCAATCCACCATCGCGCAAGCCCCCATTATCAGGGGCATTAATCCAATAGACAGGAACCAGATTAGTTGTATGCGCGGTGTGCGGGCCGTCACTGTCTTCATCCCACATCTGCTCACAATTGCCATGGTCAGCCGTCAATAGCATGACGCCGCCACAAGCCTGTAATGCTGAAATAACAGCATCTAGCGCCTGATCAACCGTCTCAACCGCCTTTATCGCAGCGTTCAAATCGCCTGTGTGACCAACCATATCGGGATTAGCAAAATTGACAATGATCAGGTCATGGCTAGCTGAATTGATAGCATCAAGGAGAGCCGATAGCACCTGATCAGCGCTCATTTCAGGTTGCAAATCATAGGTGGCGACTTGCGGTGAGGGGATAAGGCATCTATCCTCGCCGTCATGTGGGGTTTCATCACCGCCGTTCAAAAAGAACGTCACATGCGGGTATTTTTCAGTTTCAGCAAGCCTTAACTGGCGTAATCCTGCTGCCGCTACAACATCACCAAGCGTCTGGGTAAGGGGGTGGGGCGGAAATAAAATATCACAAACGGCATCTAGCTGTTCCGAATAGGAAGACATGGCAACGCTAGTGCTGATGGTTCCTTCCGGCAATGGCGCTCTGACAGGGGTATCACTGAATAACAAGCCGTTCAGCAATTGGCGCACCCGATCAGCCCGGAAATTCGCCATAATAATCCCGTCACCATGGCCAATGCCTTGATAGTTGCCAATCACTGAAGGCAGAAAAAACTCATCACTCTCGCCCCGTTCATAGCCTGCCGTGATAGCCGCTAGCGCATCGCCGTGATGATAATCGGCTTTCGCATAGGCAATCGCATCGACGGCAAGGCTAGTCCGCTGCCACCGGTGATCTCTATCCATGGTATAATATCGACCTGTTACTGTGGCTATTCTGGCGCCCTGCGGGCATTGATTGAGAAACTGCTGAAAATGGGCGGCGGCGCCACCTGGCACGGTATCTCTGCCATCAGTAAAGAGATGCAGCCAGACAGCAATATTGCGGTCGCGCATGGCTTGGGTGAGGGCAAGGATATGGTCTGAATGGCTGTGGACACCGCCTTCTGACGCCATGCCGAGAATATGAACAGCAGATGAATTGCTATGACATGTTGCCGCCATCTGATCGAGAATTGGGCTGGTTTTGAAGCTGTCTTTTGCTATCGCCTCATGTATTCGCACCAAATCTTGCTTCAAAATTCTGCCGGCGCCGATGGTCATATGACCAACCTCTGAATTGCCAACTTGTCCTGCTGGTAATCCAACCGCCGCTTCCGATGCCTCCAGAAACGCTTTCGGCACGGTCTGATCAAGACGATCAAGAACAGGTGTCGCCGCCAGTTTGACAGCATTGCAATGGCTATCCTCACGATGGCCGAGACCATCCATGATGGCCAGCACAACGGGGCGTTTTGATGATGATGCAGATGCTGAAGACGTCATGCTGTTTTATACGCCAATCAGGGTTAATTTGCAAAGCCAGTGCGCTGGCGTGACCTGTTTAGGGGTTGGGGTTTACGGGTTGGCCTATCTTTGGCCATTAGGCATGATGATAGGGGTGGCGTGCTAGTATCATTTCCGCCCGATAAAGCTGTTCTGCCAACATCGCTCTGACCAGCATATGTGGCCATGTCTGCGCGCCAAAGGCAAATGTTTTATCAGCAGCAGCCAGCACTTCATCGCTATGGCCATCAGCACCGCCAATCGCAAATACAGCATCTCTGCTGCCAGAATCGCGCCAGTTAGAAATCTGATCTGCCCATTTCACGGAGCTTAAATTGGTGCCGTTTTCATCCAACACAATCAATTTGCAGCCATCAGGTAATGCCGATAAAAGCCGTTTGCCCTCATCACGCTTGCCAGCTATGCCCGATTGTTTCGAGGCTTCACGTTCGATCATCGTGCCTTGATAAGGCAGACGGCTGAAATACCGCTCAACCAAGGCATGTTCAGGGGATTGTCCGGCTCTGCCAATAGCGGCGATACTTAGTCGCATCATCTATCCTGCGCCAATATGCTGGTACATTAAATGCTAGCCGTTTGGCTGGTTTTATTATCAGCAGCAGAATGACCAGGATTAGGGTCGAGCCACATTTTTTCCAACTGATAGAAATCCCTGACTTCAGGCCGGAACAAATGGACAATGACATCGCCAGCATCAATGAGTATCCAGTCGCCTTGCTGAGCCCCTTCGGTGCCGCCGCTTTTGATACCGCTTGCTTTCAAGGTTTTCCCCAGATGGTCAGCCATAGCCATTAACTGCCGTGAGGACGTACCCGAGGCAATGACCATATAATCTGCAATTGAGGATTTACCTGCAAGTGGGATAGAAAGAAGATCAATCGCTTTATCAGCGTCTAATGAAGACAATATCATCTGAAGCAGATGATCACTGTCTGGTATGTGATGATCGGAAATGGGCTACTCCTTCATATTTAACAAATCCGTCATGTCTTAAAACTAAGATAAGACAGATATGATGAATTGCCAATATTTATTGAAAAAGATAATCACAATATGTTTCATCTTAATGAACTGATGTTCTAATTTCAGTCGCTGAAAGTGCGATTAGCTGAGCTTGAATAAAGCTCCAATATGGCCGGCTTTGGCGTCTCGCTGGCTGGTGTTTATGTCTTAATCGCCGTGCGGGTAGCCTTGTCATTCGCTGGGCGATAGGGCTTGCCAATGCCGCCGCCTGATAGCCTGGCCGATTGATCACAACAGGACGCGCATGATGGAGAATCTGCTGCGTTCTATACCATTTATGAAACTGCGCCAGATTATCAGCACCCATTAGCCAATAGAAGGTGATATGAGGGCATGTTGTGGCCAGAAAACGAACGGTATCGGCGGTGAAACGCAAATCAGCCACTTGCTCAAACGCACTGACATGCATCTGCGCCGGGTGGCGGCATTGCCTGGCCATGGCTTGCGCGCTCGCTAAGCGGGTTGCAAATGGCGCCATGCCATCAGATGATTTAAGCGGGTTTTGCGGGCTGACCAGCCAGATAATTTGATCCAGTTTCATATGCGCCATCGCGATATCAGCAATATGGGCGTGGCCAAGATGGGCAGGATTAAACGACCCCCCCAAGAGACCAATATGGCCATGCCGTCTGCTGCGTAATTGCGCCAATAGCGAATACCGCGTCTGCATGGTTGTGGTCTTGCTGATGCTCATGCTCTTGCTTATGCTCGCGTTTGTCCATTGCCTCTGACAATATATTTGAAGCAGGTCAGCTGTTCTATGCTAACTGGTCCGCGCGCGTGAATACGGCCTGTGGCTATGCCTAGCTCAGCCCCCATCCCGAACTCACCACCATCTGCAAATTGCGTGGAGGCGTTAATCATGACAATGGACGAGTCAATCTGGCTTACAAAATATTCAGCAATATCCGCATCAGCAGTGAGAATAGCTTCGGTATGATCACTGCCATGCTGGCGGATATGGGCAATCGCATCATCGACATGATCAACCGCCTTAACGGCAATGATCGCATCTAAAAACTCATGCCCAAAATCATCCTCAGTAGCGGCATCAATCCATGGACAAACGGCTCGTGTTGCCGCATCACCGCGGATTTGGCATCTGGCATCTCGCAAGGCGGCGGCAATATCTGGCCATATGCTGTTAATGACGGCGTTATCAATCAGCAATGTTTCTGCCGCGCCACAAATCCCCGTTCGCCGCATCTTGGCATTAACCACAACAGATTTGGCTAATTCAGGATCAGCATCAGCATGAACATAGATATGACAAATCCCTTCCAGATGCGCAAAAACAGGGATTTTAGCCTCAGCCTGAACACGCTCAACCAATGATCTGCCGCCGCGCGGCACAATAACATCTATGCCGCCTTGCGCTGTCAGCATAGCGCCAACCAACGCCCGATCAACATCCTTGATCACCTGCACAGCATCTTCGGGCAGACCAGCCTCACGCAAGCCATGGCGCATCATATCGCCAAGCAAAATGGCGCTGTTAATTGAGCTGCTGCCGCCTCGCAATATCACGCAATTAGCCGATTTAATGGCCAGAGCGGCGGCATCAACAGTAACATTCGGGCGCGATTCGAAAATAACGCCCAATACCCCAAGTGGTGTGCTGATACGGCTGATATCCAGTCCATTGGGCCGGCTCCAGCGTGCCAGTTCAACCCCCACCGGATCATTTAGCCCTGCTATGTCGCGCAAGGCATTGATCATGCCCTGAATACGGTCTTCGGTCAGGGTTAGCCGATCTATATAGGCCTCTGTTAGCTCGGCTGTTCTGGCTTTATCAACGTCTTTTGCATTTGCTGCCAGCAATTCAGCCATATGCGCTTCGATATACTTCGCCGCCGATAATAGCGCTAAATTGCGCTGATCAATGGTGGCTTGATACATATGCTGTCTGGCCTGATGCGCGTGATCAGTAAGCCGCGCAATAGCGATTTTGGCATCAGTTTTGGCGTCATGTTCTGTCATCGTTCTTATGTCCTTATTTCAGGTCTTTTTTGCGGTTGCATCTAATACCAGATCATCGGCATGGATAACCTCATCATGATCACGATAGCCTAAGATGGTTTCAATTTCACCGCTATTATGGCCTTTGATCAGGTTGATATCATGGGCGCTATATCGGGTCAGCCCACGCGCAATAGTGACATTGGCGGGATCAGTGATAGCGACCAGATCACCTTTATCAAATGTGCCTTTGGCAGTGGTTATCCCGGCGGCAAGCAGGCTTTTGCCACGGCCAAGGGCTTGGCTGGCACCGCTATCCACCATGATCACGCCTTTCGGTGTTAAGCCGCCATCAATCCATGTTTTGCGGGCTTGGAGGGGGCGGCTACTAGCCTGAAACCAGGTTGCCAAGCCACCATCATAGAGCCGCTGAATAGGGTGCATGGCGGCACCATGACAGATCGCCATATGGCAGCCTGCGCTTGTCGCAATGCGCGCCGCCTCAAGTTTGGTGATCATGCCGCCACTGGAAAAGGCATGGCGTGCTGGCCCTGCCATGGCCATGATATCAGCCGTGATTTGCTTAATCTCGGGGATATGCTTGGCGGCTTCATCAATCTTCGGGTCGCCGGAATAGAGCCCGTCAACATCGGATAATAATATCAACGCATCGGCGCTAATCATCTGGGCTACTCTGGCGGCGAGACGGTCATTATCACCATAACGGATCTCAGCGGTGGCGACCGTGTCATTTTCATTGACCACGGGAATAATCTGATGCTCAAGCAATGTGACCAGAGTGGCCCGAGCATTGAGATGCTTGCGCCGTGTTTCTGTGTCATCAGGGGATAAGAGGATTTGCGCTGTCGTGATGTCATGCTTGGCCATGGCCTGTTGCCATTCGGCATTGAGCCTGATCTGGCCGATGGCTGCCGCCGCCTGCTTTTCAGCAAGATTAAGCCGTGCATTGGCATCAACTATCCTGCCTCGACCCAGCGCAATCGCCCCCGACGACACGATAACAATATCATAACCAAGGGATTTCAGTTTAGCCAAGTCTTGTGCCAGACCATCAAGCCATTGATCACGCAGGTAACCATCCGCATCAACAAGTAATGCTGACCCGACCTTAACAACAATGCGCCGTGCAGATGGTAAATAGGTCAGGGTTGCCATGGCTCAGGCTCACTATTAGCAGCAATTTCGGCGGCGTGGTCTTGATCAATTTCTAGTTGCAATAACCGCAACACATCACTAACGCCAGACCCTGTCACCGATGACAGCATGACGACATGGCCAGCGCCAGCATGTTCAAGTGCCGCCTTAATATCTGCCAAGCGGCTGGTATCACAGGCATCAGCTTTGGATATTGCGGTAATCTCTTTGCGGCCAGCCAGACCTGCATCATATGCCGCCAGCTCATTGCGGATAATGCGCCAATTCTCAACAGGCTGTTCAGCCGTCGCATCAACCAGATGCAGCAAGACCCGGCAGCGTTCCACATGACCAAGGAAATGGTGGCCAAGACCAATGCCCTGATGGGCGCCCTCAACCAATCCCGGAATATCGGCCAGAACAAACTCACGCTGATCATTGCGCACAACCCCTAACCCCGGATGCAATGTAGTGAAAGGATAATCAGCGATTTTCGGTTTTGCCGATGAAACAGCAGATAAAAAAGTTGATTTACCAGCATTAGGCATGCCAAGCAAACCCGCATCAGCGATTAGCTTTAAGCGAAGCCAGACCCACATTTCCTGCCCCGGAAAACCCGTTTCATGGCGCCGTGGGGCTTGATTGACAGATGACTTAAAGGATGCATTTCCGCGTCCTCCATCGCCGCCTCTTGCCAGCATTATTTGCTGGCCGACTTTGGTTAAATCGGCAATCACCATATCACTATCTTCATTAAGGATTTGGGTGCCGACAGGTAATTTGAGCGTAATATCTTCACCGCCAGGACCGTTTTTATTGCGGCCAGCCCCGGGACGCCCCGATTGCGCCTTAAAATGCTGTTGATAGCGATAGTCAATCAGTGTGTTCAAGCCATCGACACATTCGGCAACTACGCTACCGCCACGGCCGCCATCACCACCATCAGGCCCGCCGCGCGGCACATGCGCTTCGCGGCGGAAACTGACAGACCCAGGGCCGCCATTGCCGCTTTGAATAAAGATTTTAGCCTGATCAAGAAATTTCATATTGCTCTCAAAAGAAAAGCGCACCCCCGATCATCTGAGGATGCGCCGCAATTCGTGACGATGACCGGGAAGTGAGTTTACTCAGCAGCCTCAGCATGCGGGACAACATTAGCAAATGTTCTGCCGCCGGCTTTGCGAGTGAATGCCACTTTGCCATCGGTCAATGCAAATAGGGTGTGGTCCTTGCCGATACCAACATTGTTGCCGGGATGGAACTTTGTTCCACGCTGACGAACGATAATGTTCCCGGGGATGACGACTTCACCACCAAATTTCTTAACGCCCAGGCGACGACCGGCGGAATCGCGTCCATTACGGGAACTACCACCTGCTTTTTTATGTGCCATCGTATTATTCCTTCTCTAATCGCTACTCTTTAGCTTTTGCATCTTTAGCTTTGCTGGTTGTTGCTTTCTTTGCTGTGGTTTTGGCTGGTGCCTTTTTAGCAGGCGCTTTTTTAGCCGCTGTTGCTTCTGCTTTCTTAGGTGCAGGCTTGGCTTCTGCTTTCTTGGCGGCTGGCTTGGCTACTTTTAGTTTGCCATCAGGCGCAATATCAGTGATTTGCAAAAGCGTCAAATCTTGACGATGACCTCTGATCCGGCGAAAGTTTTTCCGGCGCTTACGGCGGAACACCATGATCTTGTCGCCGCGTGTATGACGCAGGACAGTTGCGCCAACAACCGCATCTTTGACCATGGGCGAGCCAACATCAACCTGTTCACCATTAGCAACCATCAGAACCTGATCAAGAACCAGATTTTCACCAGTCTCTGCCTCTAGTCGATCAACGACGATCTTGTCGTCTTTGGCAACTTTATATTGCTTACCGCCTGTTTTTACCACAGCATACATATTCATTCATCCGTTATAGGTGATGCTATTTACCAGAATACGTCAGTTGTATCAGCAATTAACTATCACGAAAATGGGGACAACATAAACGCATCTGTCCCAATAATGGTATTAGATTGGCGAAATATAGACATAACCCATGGTTTGTCAAGGGTTTTGTGACTGGTTTGTGACTTGTTTTTTCGGGTTTTTGTCACTTGTTTTGCCGGGTTTTTGTGAGAGGTTTCGTCATGTGTTTAGTCAGGTTGATTGAAGGCGTTTGGTGTTTATTTTATCCCTGCTGGCAGTTTCATGAGATATGAGATTTAGATATGCCAAAAGACTTGTTTAATGGATGGCCAGATGACTTGCCAGAAGACTTGCCAGTTTGATCATGTCAGGCTAGACAGGATAGATCAAAGGAGAGGTGGCAGAGTGGTTGAATGCGCCGGTCTCGAAAACCGGTATGGGCGAAAGCCCATCGGGGGTTCGAATCCCCCTCTCTCCGCCATAAGCGCCTTCATATCGAATAACGCCTTTGTTTTGAATAAGGTCCCTAAGCAAAACCCATGATCTTGTCGCATTAGATGCTGGTTTTGAGGATTTTACAATCTTATTAGAAATAATTAATAAATGCTGTGTTATACTCGGATATGGCTTTAGTGGTGTTGGGGTGAGTGATGCAAGAACGGGGTTTTTTACTGGTCGCCGATATTAGCGGTTATACAGAGTTTGTCCGACTTCATAATCTGCGCAAAAAATCAGCAGTAGGTGCATTCGCCGCAAATATTTATGAAAGCCATGCCGAGGCGATTGTCTCGGATTTGCTGGAAGCTGTCATTGAGGCCATTGAGCCGACAATGAAGCTGAATAAACTTGAAGGTGATGCGGCGTTTTTTCATGTTGATGAGACGGCAAACGAGCATCAGGCAGATGACATTTATGCGGCTATGGAGCGCGCGCAAGCCGCCTTTCAGAAAAAGGCCAATGCGCTGGTCTTTGTTCAGGCTTGTGGGTGCGAGCCGTGTATGCAATCAAAAAACCTAAGGCTTAAAATTGTCGTTCATCATGGTGATTATCTGTTAAAGACGATCCGTCAATTTGAAGAAATTGCAGGCGAGACAGTGATCTTTGTCCACCGAATGTTAAAAAATAACATTAACAGCAATGAATATTGGCTTGTCAGCGAGGAGTTTAGCCAGAAACTTTCTGCCGAAAATGCTGCCATGTTTTCAAAAGTTACCGAAGATATTGACGGTTTTGGAAAGACTGATCTTGACTGTCTGATATTGAGTACGCCCGATCCTGAAAATGACACGATCAAAAGCCGGTCATGGATGCGGAACTGGTTCCGGCAATTAGGGTATTTTGTCTCCGCCCCATTAAAACGTGGCGTCGCGCGGAAATAACCCCACCCTTTAACCCCACCCTTTAATCTCATAATCTCATATTCCTATATTCTGGCTCTGATTTTCTCAAAAATATGCTAATATGCGGCGGCATGTTAGAGGATATTTAGGATGGTAGCGAAGACAGAGGATTTACAGAGCCAGTTTGCGCATTGGATTGGTCGCCAGACCGAACGTCAGGATATCATTTCAGATCGGCTAATCGAACAGTTTCAAGCCACCTTTGGCGATCATATCGCTGATCAAGTGGCGGTTCCGCCGGGGATATTTTGGTGCTTGTCCCCTGATGCCCTGACCAGCGATAAACTTGGCGGTGATGGGCATCCAAAATTGGGCATATATCTGCCTGAGATTCCATATCCTCGGCGCATGTGGGCGGGCGGATCATTGCGCTTTCATGGTCAATTTGAACGTGGCCAGACGATCACCAAGCAATCTACTATCAGCAATATCGCTTTTAAGTCTGGACGCAGCGGTGATTTGTGTTTTGTCACTGTCACCCATCACTATCGGGGTGATGGGCATGTGATATTGGAAGAAGATCAAAACATTGTCTATCGCGCCGAAATTACCCCTGTTGCCGCGGCTAGTGAGAAAACGGTTCTGCCTGATAATCAGGCCGAAACTCTGGCCAGTTGGTCGGTTCATCCTGATACTGTCATGATGTTCCGGTATTCGGCGCTGACATTCAATGGCCACCGTATTCATTATGACAAAGACTATAGTATGGGCGAAGAACGCCATCCGGGGCTAGTCGTTCATGGCCCCATGCAGGCAACTTGGCTGTTATCGCTGGCAACATCATATCTGGGGCATCTGCCATCGGAGATGTCATATCGTGGCACGGCGGCGTATATTCAAGGCGCCGCGGCGACGGTGGCGCTGGCATCATCACCAGATCAAATATCGGATCAAATACCAAATCAGTTTCGGGGTATGGTTGTTACTGCTGCTGGCATGAAAACAATGGATGCTACATTTAAGCCGTAAATCATTTATGATTGCGCCCTGGCGTGATGCCATTTATTAATGGGCAGGTTTTGAGGGTTTCGGGGGAATAATAAAATACATGGGATCACCTGATCTGCTTTGGCAGTTATTCTATATTATCCTTGGCATTATTTTGCTGACTTTTGGTGGCGATCTGGTTGTTCGCGGCAGCGTCACGCTGGCGATTAAGCTGGGCATATCAAAGGTGCTTGTTGGTATGATTGTTGTTGGCTTTGGCACATCCGCGCCTGAGTTGCTGGTATCCATCAGCGCAACCTTGAGCGGTAGTCCAGATATCGCCGTTGGTAATGTTGTCGGCAGTAATATTGCTAACTTTCTGCTTATTCTTGGTTTAGCGATTATCATCACCCCTGTGTTCAGCAAAGACCCGGCCATTAAACGTGATTCGGGGGCGGTGATTATATCAGCGATAATTTTGCTCATATTTGCCCAAGACGGCATCATCAGCACAGCCGAGGGCGGCATCATGCTGGCCATTTTGTTGAGCTATTTGGGATATTGCATTGCCTTATCACGGCGCCCACAGACCGCTGGAGGCGATCGCTCAGAGGCGACAGATAGTGCTGAGGCATCAACCTACACGCATGAGGCGGATGAGTTTAATCTGGATCAGAGCGTCCTTGCCGGCTTAATGCTGAGCGCGGTTGGTATTATCATGCTGCTTGCTGGTGCTGATTTTCTTGTTGGTGGTGCCTCAGCGATGGCGCGATCTATTGGCATTAGTGAGGCGGTTATTGGCCTAACGCTTGTTGCGGTGGGAACATCTCTGCCTGAATTAGCGGCGATGATACCGGCCGCTTTGAAACGTCATGATGATGTGATTATCGGAAATATTATGGGCTCAACGCTGTTCAATATTTTGAGTATTTTGGGTATTACCGCGCTTATCACGCCGCTCAATGTTGCGCCGCAGATCATTGCGATGGATATTCCGATATCACTGGCGATTGTCGCATTAACTGGTGGCGCGATTATGGTTTTATCACGCCTGCCACGCTTTCTTGGTGGTGTCATGCTGGCGGCTTATGGCGGCTATCTGATCTGGCTATTTACCACTGGTTCAATAGCTGGCTAGCCGATCACCTGTTTGATCATATTAATCCAGTTCTGATGACAGATACGCCTGATCAGATCATCACCAAAACCTGCCGCTTTCATGGCGGTAATCAGGTTCGGCAAATTCCTCGCGTTATTGAGATCATGTGCCATTTCAGCACCATCAAAATCTGACCCTAGCGCTAGCCCGCTTTCCCCTAAATGCGATAACAAATGATCGAGATGGCGAATGATCACCGCAAGCGCCATATCAGGGTTTTTCTGACCATCAGGACGCAAAAACCCAACAGCAAAATTAACGCCAACCAGACCGCCGCTCTCAGCAATGGCATCAAGCTGACGATTGGTCAGATTGCGTGATGCGGCGCAAATACTATGGGCATTGGAATGGGTTGCCACTAATGGCGCATCGGTGATAGCGGCAATATCCCAAAAGCCAGCCTCGTTCATATGCGAGAGATCAATCATGATGCGTTTTTTATTGCAGGCGGTGATCAAGGCACGGCCAGCATCGGTAAGCCCTGTTCCAATATCAGGCGAGGCAGGATATTCAAAAGGCACACCAACAGCAAAATCATTTGGCCGAGACCAGACCGGACCAAGTGATCGCAATCCCCGATCATAAAACGCATCAAGGTTAGACAGATCAGGCTTAATCGCTTCGGCGCCTTCGATATGCATCACCATAGCCATCTGATCATTTGTCATAGCGGCGCGAATATCTTCGGCCTTATGACAGATTTTGATCTGATCAGGATGATCATTCGCCAGATGCTCAGCAATGCCAAACATCGCATTAGTGGCGGCTAGCGCGTCAGAATGATCAACCGGATCAAGGTTAAGAATATTGCCGTCCCTATCAGGTGCTGGCGTAAACATAGCAAAGAGGCCGCCAATCATTTGGCCACGCCGCGCTTTCGGCAAGTCAAGCTGGCCTTCTGCTGTGCCAGTGATGAAACTATTGCCATGGGTGTCGCCGTTGATCTGGCCTTGCCGCCAGAGCCGAAGTAATGCGTCATTATGGCCGTCAAATACTGCTGTCATCTGGTTGGTTTTCCTTTGGCTTTGCCTTTTTTGTTTTGATAAAGATAGCGCAAATAGGGCGGCATAATCTTGGCTTGCCGCAGGTCATCTGCCGCCCCTGACAGCATCAGCAGATCACCGCGCAAGCCCATAAGGTAAGGGTACCATTCGCGCGCCAATGGCGATTTCCATCGCCACAGCAGCTCATCAAGGGCGGCTAGCATGGTCTCAGTATTGGTATCTGGCATCTCATCATTGGCCAGGCTGGGATGAACAGGCCGGTCAAAGACATGCGCGACTTCAAAAAAAGCATCAGGAACTCCATGCTGTTGAAGCACCTTTTGCCAAGCGGTAATAGTATCACCAAGGCTGTCACCAATGGTATTGTTGGCGGCCATAATATTGAGCAAGACAAGATCGGTTTCAATCATTCCGGTTGGGTTTAGCATGACGCCACTTGTCTTATGCGCGGCGTCTGATCGGCCATCCCAACTACCGCTATCCCAACTACTGGCATCCCAAGCACCAAGGAAAAGCCGTCTTGGGCAGTAATCATTGGCGTAAAGATTATCCCAGATTATAATATTCCTGGCATCTATACCAGCCTGACAAATCGCCGTTTTGGTTATATCCAGATCATGCGAGACGATATACTGGCCGCAATAAAAGAGCCGGATATCAGGATTATATTCAGCCGCAAATCCGCCTAAATAGCCGGGTGTGTCATGCTCAAGCTCATCCGCATAAACTCGCGGTGTCACCATCATGGTGCTATGATCAGGGGCTAATTGCCTGGCTAATCTATTCGCTAGATCAGCATGGCTCTGGCCTTCTTTGATATGCGTATCATTAGCATCAGCATCAGCCATTGCGGGGGGGATATCATCCATCAAAAGACATGGGATAACATTGCCATTAGCGTTGCCGCATAACCGCTTCAGCTTAGCCGCCATGATAGCCATATCCGTATCAGAACGCATATCCAAATCAAGGCCAGGAGCTAAACCGGCAATAACCGTAATGCCCTTATCCGCTGCATCTGCGGCAAAGTCTTGCCATTCATTAAGCCAGATGTCGGGATAAGGTTGGCGCCAGTTAAAGCGGTGAAAGGAATCATCTTTGGGGGCATAGAAATAGCTGGTCAAGCCAAGCGATTTTAACTGCCTCACTATGCGCTTGCGGTCATCAAAAGACAGCAGACGACCGTAATACCCCTCAATATATCCGTCATATCTGATCGGAATAGTCTTGGTCATTGTGACCCCTTTCGTTATGATTGTATCTTAAACTGATCCTGGAGGATTGGAAAGATGCCGCATATTACTGCGATCGGGGCGCATCCTGATGACTTGGAAATTTTTATGTATGGGATGCTGTCGGTCTGTCAGGCGCGCGGTGATACCTTGACGCTGATTGTCGCAACCGATGGCGCGGCAGGCGGCGATAATCCGGGGGCGGAGCTTGCCGCTAGACGCGCAGATGAAGCCAAGTCAGGTTTAGCCGCNTTAGCTGCGCCTATTATGCTGGCCTTGCCTGATGGCCAACTGGCCTCGCATGACGGTGCGGCGGCGCATATCCGTGAAGCTGTTCTTGATCATCAGCCTGATATGGTGATCACCCATGCCCCCGAAGATTATCATCCAGATCATCGGGCGCTATCGCGCTTTGTTGCTGATGCGGCGGGCTTTCGCTGTCCATTGCTTTTTGCCGATAGTTTGATGGGAATAGGATTTCAGCCAGAATATTATGTTGATATCACATCACATATGGCCGCCAAGGAAGCGGCAATTATGGCNCATGAAAGCCAAGAGCCNCAGCGTTTTGTTGAAGCGATACGCATCCATAACCGGTTCCGTGCGGCGCAAATGAATGCCCCAGATGGTCACTATATGGAGGCTTATCGTCATGATAAGCGGTTTCCGTTTGCTGATATCAGAGCCATCTTACCGCCCCCGCCACCGATACGGCCATTTTATGTTCGGGCTTCGGATGCGTTAATTTANCCCNCANGCCAGAAGACAAATCTCATATGGGGTNACAGCGGACACCGCCGCCTCTCGGCTGATCAATGCCGGTTGTATCAGGAAAGGTGATCGCCAGATTGTTATGGTGACGGGCGGCAAGGTAGGCCATTAACTCAGCCTCAATAAAATCACCATCCATATGATGTTCATCCATCATATTAACAGCTATGGCATGATCGGTTGCGCTATTCATATGATGCCTGATGCGGCTGACCAGATGGCTATTTCTGGCGCCGCCACCTGCAAGGATCACAGCTTCAGGCATTTCTGGCAGAAGCTGGCAGGCGATATGAATAGACCTTGCCGTGATCTCCGCCAAACTCGCCATAGCATGTGCAAGCGGCATGGCATTAAGCCATGTTCCAAGCTTGCCAGAGATTAGCATCTGTTCGGTGGTCAGCCGATCAAGTGATTTGGGTGGCGGCTGATGAAACCAGTCATGAGATAATACTGCCTCAATATAGGCATCATCACTCACCCCAGATGCCGCGATCAGGCCATTATCATCAAAACGCTGATTTTGATGGCGCTGCATCATCCTATCCATCATCGCGTTGCCGGGGCCTGTATCCATGCTGATTAGCCGGTCATTGGCGGTCGCGGTGATATTNGCAATGCCGCCAATATTAATGATCGCGGCTGGCGGCTTTATCTGCGCCTCTTGCAAAATAGCGGCATGAAATACAGGGGCTATTGGCGCGCCCTGGCCNCCATGGTGCAAATCATTTTGCCGGAATTGATAGATGACAGGACAGCCCGTTTGCTCAGCTAATCTTGCGCCAGACCCTAACTGCACGGAATATCTATCTTCGGGCTTATGGTAAACCGTCTGACCGTGAAATCCGATTAAGGCAGCGGAGNTGTTCATTTGATCATAAATCGCGGCAACCGCNAGCCCGTGGTGATCAGCAATCTCAATCTCAATCGCCTGAATGAGATCACTGTCATCAAGGCGGGAAGGGTGATCAACAATATCAAAAATCCGCGCCCGCAACTCATCTGGCCAAGGCAGGCTGGCGGTGATNCCTGTGCGCGTAAACGTCTCACCATTTGTCATCATCAGGGCAGCATCAACAGCATCAACACTAGTCCCGGACATCAGTCCAATGACAGGCAATAATGGCTTCATGAGCGGCTACGTCCTCTGCTATTTGACTTGTTGCAAAATCATAATTCTGTCAGAGTATCATAATGACATCATCCGTTTCTACTGAGGATTATCCTGATGCCTCACAATGGCTGGACCAGCTTAATAATGCTGACGCTATTGCCGTCATGCTCGATAATCAAGCTGGTGCGATTAGTGCCTTAAAAGCCGCTAGCTCATCCTTAGATGCCGCCATTACGGCGATGGCTGAACGGCTGAAATTATCATCAACAGGGCGCATTATCTATATAGGGGCAGGAACATCTGCGCGTATCGGCGTCCAGGATGGCGTTGAATTGACGCCAACATTTAACTGGCCGCAAGACCGTCTGGATTATATTATTGCTGGCGGTATGGAGGCGTTGATGCAATCGGTTGAAGGCGCGGAGGATGCGGCTGAGGCTGGACAAAAGGCGGCGGCATCAGCAGCNATAACTGAGCAAGATGTCGTCATTGGTCTGGCTGCAAGCGGCACCACGGTTTTCACGATTGCTGTGCTGACTGCCGCCAGGCAAATGGGTGCCTTGACCATAGGCATTGCCAATAATCGGGCAACGCCTTTGCTCTCTGCTGCTGAATATCCGATCTTGCTTGACACAGGTGGTGAGGCACTGGCTGGATCAACCCGAATGAAGGCAGGGACGGCACAGAAAATCTGTTTGAATACGATATCAACTTTGGTGATGGCGCGGCTTGGGCGGATTAAACACGGGCTGATGGTGGCGATGCAGCCAACGAATGCAAAACTGGTTCGCCGCAAACAGCAGATGGATAGCTATCTGTCTGGCATGGCTAGTCATCATTCTGATCAAGACAGCTAGAGGATAGGATAACCCCATGCTGGCATCTTATTTTAATGGCTATCTTGATCGGCGGATGCTGCGCATTTTCCTGCTTGGCATGATGAGCGGCTTTCCATGGGTGCTGATTGGCAGCGCCTTGACCTTGTGGTTAAAGGAGGACGGATTAAGCCGTACAACAGTTGGCTTTGCCGGACTTATTTTTGGGGTTTATGCGTTTAATTTTCTCTGGGCGCCATTGATTGATCGCCTGTCTTTGCCGTGGCTGAGCCGCAAGATTGGTCACCGCAAAGCATGGATTATTTTATTTCAGATATGTATTTTTGCATCATTGCTTGTCTGGATACAGCTAGATGCCACTGAACATCTGTTCTGGGTGGTTGGCTTTGGGCTGATCATTGCATTTGCGTCGGCATCACAGGATATTGTGATTGACGCGCTCCGCATTGAACAAGCGGGGCAAGATGAGCGTCAGGTGATGGCGGCAGGGGCAGCGATGTCTGTCATTGGCTGGTGGAGCGGGTTTAAGCTCGGCGGCTTGGTGACATTTTTTATTGCCGATTATATTCAGGCGATGGGCGTTCAGAATTATTGGCAATACACATTTATTTCTGTTCTGCTGATGATTGGGCTGATGAACTTAGGTCTATTGCTGATACCGGAGCAACAGCGCCTGATTTCCGCTAATGCCAGTAAACAGCAATATTCGCTTGCCATGCTGATATCCTGGCTGGGGGAAACCGTGATTGACCCATTGGTATCATTTTTCCGCAATAATGGCGTGCGTATTGGTCTTGCCATTCTTGGCTTTGTCTTTCTGTTTAAGATTGGTGAGGCGTTTATGGGCAAAATGTCGATTGTTTTCTATCGGGAGATTGGGTTTAGCAAGTCAGAAATCGGCATTTATTCCAAAGGTCTTGGTTGGGTTGTGACCATTGTGTTTACCTTAATTGGCGGCTGGTTTGCCATGCGATTAGGCACAGTTAAGGCCTTATTTATCGCCGGTGTAGCTATGGCTAGTACCAATATCATGTTCAGCTTGCTCTACTGGGTTGGCAAAGTCGATTGGCTGTTTGCGCTGGCCGTTATGCTGGATGATCTGGCGGCGGCATTTGCAACAGTTGCCTTTGTGACCTTTATCTCGCTGCTGGTGGATCGCCGCTATACCGCCACGCAATACGCCTTGCTTGCCTCAATTGGGACGGGCGGTAAAACCATATTATCTGCGTCATCGGGATGGATGGTGGACAGCCTTGACGGGGATTGGGGAATATTTTTTATCATCACCGCGTTAATGGTAATCCCGTCCTTATTGCTGCTGATCTTATTAAGGCGTGAGGTGGGTACAAGGACAAAAACCCAAACCTAAACCTAAACTAAAGAATAGCAATGTATTGGCGCACCCTGATTATTGAAGTGCCGTGATTATTGAAGTACCCATGTTATTTAAGTAATATTGTTATTGAAGTATTCGGGCTAATCGCGTCACGTCACCGCCATTATTGGCTTTTATGCGGCTGATGGCTTCGGCTAGTGGCTCACTTTTAACCATGTTATGCCAAGCATTAGCATGCAGCAATTGGCTATTATCTTGCATGACGCCTACATGCCCACGCCAAAACACCAGATCACCGCGGCCAAGCTCCGTCAGTGATGATAGGCTGATGCCTAAAGTCTTTTCCTGATCACCACTATTGCGCGGACTTGGCAAGCCGCCACTGGCCATGGCGAGTTGCACCAGAGCGGAACAATCCAGCCCGATGCTGTCACGCCCGCCCCAGCGATAAGGTACGCCAAGCAGCTGTTCTGCGGTCGCCACCCAATCCTCACAATATTCATCACATGGTCTAATATGATCGGAAGGGATATAGCCGGTCGTGCCTTGCCCCAGCGAAATCTGCGCAACGCGGCGGTTTTGTTCAATAACATGAACACGGGCGGCAAGCGGCAAATATCCCAGCGTTGGCGTCTTGATATCCTCACCCCGAGTGATGAGGGCGCGCATCGTGCAAATATGGTGCGTTGGTTCAGGCAGATCGCCTAAGTGATCGCGTTCAACCCATGCCAGATACTGATCGGTTTCTAGCCGGACAAGCACCCAATCCGCTAGGCTATCGTCACAAATCATCACATCTTCACCAAATAAGGCATCGGTTTCACAGCTGCTTAATGGATCAGCTTTGTTGCGCATAGGCGCTGATGCTGAGATGATTTGCTTAATGGTGCTAATAGCCCTCATGCCTCTATGCCTCTATTTTGGCACCATGCTGCAACATCAAAATTAGGGCAGGTTTTTGCGGTTTCAGGAAAATCACAATGGCCGCAGATTTGTGCGTTTGGATAACGCGCCCGCCATTCACGGAGCAGAGTGTCGAGCGCATCCATCTGCTCGCGCGTAAAGTCATGGCGCCCGATCAGGCAGACGCCCAGGCTTTCGGTATTATGACCATAGACATGCGCGCCTTGCCAATATGGCGGACGGCCTTGCTCAATCGTGCCATCCTTAACAATCACCGCATGATAGCCAATACCATGCCAGCCAAAGCCCAAATGCATAGCATGAATATCGGCCGCAGTCAGATCATCTTCAGTATCTGAACAATGGACAACAAGATAACGAATATCGTCAGGATTAAGCATAATGATTGGCCTTTATTGCAACTGAGGAAATCATATCCTATGATCATGGTCTTTCGCAATCATATCCCTTAACGGTATTGGTAATCATGATTCCACAGGCGGTTATTTTTGATATGGATGGCTTGCTGATTGATACGGAAAAGGTATCAATGGCGACGTTTCAGGATACCTGTCATAGCTATCAGGCGGCTCATCTGGCGGGGCAGTATCATCAGCTTATTGGCCGAAATCAGACCGAGCAGCAGGCTATTTTTGCTGATATTCTACCTGATCACATTGATATTCAGCGATTTGATAAAGACTGGCGTGATCTGTTTCTCGATCAGCTTCGTTATCATGTTCCGCTAAAACCGCATGCGCGGATGCTATGCCAATGGCTGAAATCGGTCAGCCTGCCTATGGCGGTGGCAACGTCAACGCAAACCGCAAAAGCTGAGGCCTTTCTTGAACGCGCAGGTCTTTATGAGTTTATGGATGCGGTCATTGGCGGTGACCAAGTGCAACATGGTAAGCCTGCCCCTGATTTATATATTAAGGCGGCTGATGCAATCGCTTGTCCGCCCGGCCATGCGCTAGCCTTTGAAGATACGTATCAAGGCATAGAAGCCGCCCACGCCGCAGGCATAGCCGTTGTTCACATTCCTGATCTCATGCCAGCAAATGACTTCACGCGGCAACATGCTGTGCTAATCGCTGATAATCTTTCTATGGCGGCAGAGCAATTAGGCTGGCCGCTTGAAAACATGGACGCCAAAGCTACATAAAAACCATAGTCATTTAACCATAGTCATTTTTTGAGAGAAGCTGATGCGGCGATTAGTTCAGGTAATATCGACGGCAATGATCATGGCTGGTGCTAGTGGCTCTGGCCATTGCGCTACATATGATAATACCAATCAGATAAATTCTAACGCCCATAGTTTTAGCTTTGATGCTATTGATGGCGGCAAAATCCATTTATCTGACTTCAAAGGCAAGGCTATTCTGGTTGTAAATACCGCTTCACGATGTGGATTTACACGTCAATATAAGGGGCTGGAGACGATCTGGCGTGAATATCAGGATGACGGGCTGATTGTGCTTGGTGTTCCGAGTAATAATTTTGGGGGTCAGGAACCGGCAGCAGAAGATGAGATTAAATCATTCTGTGAGGTCAATTTTGATATTAGTTTCCCCATGACCAGCAAGCAGAATGTGAAAGGCCAAGAGTCGCATCCGTTTTATAAATGGGCATCAAGCAAGGTTGGTATTATTGGTCAACCGCGATGGAATTTTCATAAGTTCCTGATCAATCCTGATGGTGAGCTAGATAGCTGGTTCGCATCAACAGCATCACCAGAATCGGCAAAAATACGCAAAGCCNTTGAAAGCCTGCTTGCTAACCAAAGTTAAGCAGATAAAGCCAGCCAGATTGAGCGAAATATTTAGCCAATAAAGGGTGGCGTATTTGCCAGCGCATGCGCCATATCATGCGCGGATGATCGGGGCGTCATAATCAAAAAGGCGTCAGCGGATTTGGCGGCAGGTTTTATCCTGGCCACAATCGCTCCCATATGTTCAATCGGTGTTCGGGCAACTGACCCGACCGGAAAGGCATTAAGGCTGGTGTCAACCTGACATAGCCGTTCCATGATCGCCGAACAGGCTGTGCCAGAAAGCTCAATCTGCGCCCAGGCATCGCTTTGATCGGTTAATGTTGCCGCACCCGAACAGGCTTTGCCGAGNTGGGTTAGCAAGGCGCCGGAGGCAGTTTTCTGACAGACAAAAAACTGATCTCGCGCTGATGCGAGGATCATCCCATTCTTAATGGCAACATGCTGGCCGGGTTTTGGCAGGGCTATACCAAACTGGCTTTTGATGGCTCGTGCCAGTTTTTTTGCGCCGCCGCCAGCTATGCTGACGGAAATGATAGCCATATCGGTTAGCTCTTTGCATTCCGCATCCATGCCTTTGGCTGTTGCTTTAAGCGCGAATCCGGCAAGCGGCGAAGACGCCGTTAATGAATTAAGCATGTAGCCGTCTCCCTTCTGGATCAAAGAAATGTGGACTAACAATCTCAACCTCAACATCACTGTCGCGTAATGGATCAGCGGCGCGGACAATCTCACCATAGCGGCTACTGCCAGCCTCAACAAAAGCCAGTGCCAGTGACGTTTGAAGCATAGGTGACCACGCAACCGAGCTAACCCAGCCCTGGTCATTGGCAGCGACATTAGCCGCCCCAAGCCGCAGGATATGCGCCCCGGCGTTAATGGCATAGCTTGGATCAACAGGCCTCAAGCCAACCAGGCGTATCCCATCATCGCGGCAAAGCTCAGGCCGCATCGCCATCATCTTGCCGATAAAATCTTTNTTTGGGTTAAGCATTTTACCCAGCCCTAAATGATGCGCGGAGGTCTGGCCATTAAGCTCATTACCCGCCGGATGACCTTTTTCAATACGCATAACGCCAAGCGCTTCGGTGCCATAAGGGGTGATGTCTAGCGGCTGACCAATATCCATCAGCAAACGGATAAGCGCATCACCATAACGCGCCGGAACAGCCAATTCATAAGCAAGCTCACCTGAAAATGAAATGCGGAATAGCCGCGCTGAAATACCATTACAAATTGATATCTCTCCACATGCCATGAACGGGAAATTGGCATCGCTGATATCAACACCATTATCAATGATCATATTCAATAATTGCCGGGCATTAGGGCCAGCAATGGCGTATTGGGCATATTGTTCGGTCGTTGAGATAAGCTGAACATCCAGATCAGGCCAAAGCCCTTGCCGGCAAAACTCCAAATGCCGGTAAACCAGCACCGCATTTGCGGTTGTTGTGGTCATGACATAATGATTTTCAGCCAAGCGGGCAGTGGTGCCATCATCCATGACAAAACCATCTTCACGCAGCATGAGTCCGTATCGGGTTTTGCCGACAGGCAATTTGGCAAACCCGTTCGCATAGACCAGATTTATAAATGNNGTCGCATCACGTCCCTGAATATCAATCTTGCCAAGCGTAGAGACATCACATATGCCAACCGAAGACCGTGTTGCTTTGACCTCACGATCAACAGACTGCCGCCAGGTGCTTTCGCCTTCACGGNTGAACCACTGCGCTCTNAGCCATGCGCCAGCCTCAACAAAAGCCGCGTTATTCTGTTCTGCCCATTGATGCGATGGAGCTAGCCGTGTTGGCCGAAAATGCTTGCCGCGNCTTCGTCCAGCAAAGGCACCAATAGGAACAGGGGTATATGGNGGGCGAAAAATNGTCGTCCCCGTTTCGGCAATCGTNNGGCCAGANAGTTCAGCCATAATCNCCAAGCNCNAGCACATTAGATGTCTTNCCCTGATCNGTTGCCATGCCCATNGTGGTATAGCGTTTAAGNTGTTCAACCGACCGATATCCTTCTTGATGCGCGAGCTTAATATCCTTGCTGGTAACGTCATTCTGCAAATCCACAAATTTCCGCGATTTAGGATTAGCGCCCATCTGCCAGAGCGGCGATATCGCATAGGCACTGTCGTCAGCTTTTAATTTAGGGGTTGATATGGTTTTTTTGCCTAAATCGGTGAGCGCGGATTTAACCGCCGCCACGGCTTGTTCCAGACATGATTTGGTTGACATAGCCCCGGTGACTGATCCCGCAAGCAACATTCCAGGCGGCAGGTCGTGTCCGGGAACAAAGCCGACAATCTGATCATCCCAAACGGGACGGCCGCGATGATGACAAGTCAGATGCAAAGTCGGTGACCAGCCGCCTGAGACCGCCAAACAATCAACATCTAATGTTGCGCCACTTTCAAGATGCAGGGATGAGATGCGCTTGCGTCCAGAGGTTTTGGCAATGGTATCACCAGCAAATAGACGCATATCTTTGGGTAAGTTCTGATGGCTCGCTGTCGCCTGACGACTATCAATGACGGCGGTAACATTAACGCCTGCCTTTGTCAGATCAATCGCCGTATCAATGCCGCTATCATTATTTGTCATGATAGCAACGCTGTTTCCTGACGCCACGGCATAGCGATGGGCATATTCGCGCACTGCCCCGGCTAGCATGATACCCGGGCGATCATTATCAGCAAAAGCCAATGGCCGTTCCAGCGCCCCTGATGCCAGAATGGCGCGTTTTGCCATGACTTTCCACATGATTTGCCGATATGGCGGCTTATCTGCTTGCGGCAGATGATCAGCCAGACGTTCTAAAACGCCATAGATACCGTGATCATAAACGCCAAAGGCCGTGCTACGCGGCATTAAGGTGACATTTGGCATATTGGCCAATTCGGCCAGCGTATCGTCAATCCAAACCTGATAGGGCTTGCCATCAATCTCACCTTGCATGGCGAGGGCATTGCCGCCAAAACGGAAATCTTCATCCGCCAGGATAACCTGCAAGCCTGCGCGTCCTGCCAGCAAGGCGGATAGCAGGCCAGATACACCCGCACCTATAACCAACAGATCAGCGTGACGATAGCCTTTGTCATATTGGCTAGGGTCCTCAGCGCCAGATAAAGCCCCCAGCCCAGCCGCCCGGCGGATCACAGGCTCATAGACTTTTTCCCAAAAGGCAGCAGGCCACATGAATGTTTTATAATAAAACCCGGCGGTTAAAAACGGCGATAGCCAGTCATTAATGGCCATGATGTCAAAGTTAAGTGAGCCAAGATGATTCTGGCTTTTGACAATCATATTGTCATATAGTTCAGCCACTGTGGCGCGGGTATTAGGATCAGCGTCATCACCCTGCCCAATCGTCATCAAGGCGTTCGGTTCTTCTGGCCCAGATGTCAAGATGCCGCGCGGCCGGTGATATTTGAAGGAACGACCAACCAGATGCACATCATTAGCCAATAAGGCTGAGGCAACAGTATCACCAGCAAAACCATGATATTCACGCTTATTAAATTTGAATGTTAGCGGTGCTGATCGATCAATCACGCCGCCTTTTATACGCATCGACCGGCTCATTTGGATTTTCCTTTCGATGCTTTTTTGACGTCACTGGCTAGCTCAACCGAGATGATTTCATGGGTCGAAATGTTGCGGGTGACAACCAGCCATGATCGGTCGCCTTGTTCATGAAACCATAGCTCCTTATGGACGCCTGCGGGATTATCACGCAAATGCACATAATCATGAAACGCCTGCATCAGCTTTTCTGGCCTTGCTTCGGCGTCTGGATCAGGGCGCATCAATAGCGAGGCGTCACCTAGATAAGTAAACTCTGCCGCATCACGAGGGCCAAGCAAAGGATGTGGAATAATCATGCTAGCACTTCCTTAATGCAGGTTTGGCTGTGCGCCAGACCCTTTTTCATCCAAAGCCGCGCCGCTTTGAAAACGGTTAATCCGATAAGCTGTTGCTACATCATGTGATGTATCCGTCGCCAGCAAATGCGCAAAACACCAACCTGATCCCGGAGTTGCCTTAAAGCCACCATAACACCAGCCAGCATTGAGATAGAGCCCAGGGATATCCGTTTTATCAATAAAGGGTGAGCCATCCATAGACATATCCATAATGCCGCCCCACATCCGCAATAGCTTAGCCTTGCCAATCATCGGCACTAATGCCATCCCGCCCTCACACACATCCTCGACAACGGGCAGATTGCCGCGCTGGGCATAGCTGTTATAGCCATCAATATCACCACCAAAGACCAAACCGCCTTTGTCAGACTGACTGATATAAAAATGGCCTGCCCCATAAGTGATGACGCCGGGGATAATCGGCTTTAAGCCTTCTGACACAAAGGCCTGTAAGACATGGCTTTCAATCGGCAGACGCATGCCTGCTTTACCCATGACGCGGCTGGTTGAGCCAGCAACAGCAACACCTGTCTTTTTGGCTCTGATCTTGCCGCGTGTGGTATCAACGCCCACACATTTGCCAGCCTTCATCATGAAACCGGTAACTTCACAATTTTGGATGATATCAACCCCAAGCAAGTCTGCCGCCCGCGCATATCCCCATGCCACAGCATCATGGCGAACACTGCCGCCACGTTTCTGCATCAAGCCGCCCATGATCGGGAAGCGGGCATTTTCATAATCCAGATATGGACACATGCGGCGCAAATCATCCTGGTCTAATAATGTTGCATCTGCCCCATGTAAGAGCATGCTATTGCCGCGGCGGACGGCGGCATCACGCTGCGCATCAGAATGGAACAGATTAATAATGCCGCGCTGGGATACCATGGCATTATAATTGATGCTTTGTTCAAGCCCTTCCCATAATTTGAGCGATAATTCATAAAAGGCTTCATTGCCCGGCAACAGATAATTTGATCGGATAATGGTCGTGTTACGGCCAACATTACCGCCACCAATCCAGCCTTTTTCAATCACCGCAATATTTGTCATGCCATGTTCGGATGCTAAATAATATGCTGTTGCCAGCCCATGGCCACCACCACCAACGATAACCGCATCATAAGATGCTTTCGGCTTCGGGTCGCGCCAAGCCGTTTTCCAGTCACGGTTAGACCGCAACCCTTGTTTGATTATAGACCATATGGAATATCGCATGATGAGTACTCAAGAAAATATTGTTCTATATTAATAAAAAGCCATTAATTTCCAAGTTATTTATCCTCATGCGACATAAAAATATCAATTGCAGTCACATGATATCTATTGTCATTTATCAAATAATAGGGAAACATGATTTAGAATGAAATGACAGATCTTATGTGACGTGATGTGATAGCATACAGCATGATGAAGGAGAATAATGATGGCAATCTCTGAGCTTAAACCAAATCGCGCCAATATTGAGTTTTATGAGGAGCGTGTTGATCTGGCCGCTGCCTTCCGTTGGACTGTAAAGCTGAACTGGCATGAAGGGGTTGCAAATCATTTCTCATTAGCGGTCAATGACGATGGCACGCAGTTTTTGATGAATCCCAAAAATCGCCATTTCTCGCGCCTCAAGGCTAGCGATATGTTGCTCTTAGACAGCAATAATCCGCCTGCTGCTGATCATCCTGATGCCCCTGATCCAACCGCCTGGGGATTGCATGGCTCAATTCATCGGCATTGTCAGCATGCCAGATGTGTCATGCATGTTCATTCTAGTTATGCGACCGTGTTGGCATCGCTTGCCGACAGCACCTTGCCGCCAATCGATCAAAACACCGCAGCATTTTATAAGCGCTATATTATTGATGAAAATTATGGCGGGTTAGCCTTTGAAGAAGAAGGCGAACGCTGCGCTGCGATGTTATCAGACCCCAGAAAGAAAGTCATGATCATGGGTAATCATGGGGTTTTGGTCATGGGTGATAGCGTCGCTGATACCTTTGACCGGCTATATTATTTTGAAAAATCGGCAGAAACTTACATTAAGGCCTTGCAGACAGGCCAGCCATTGCGCGTGCTGTCTGATGAGATTGCGAGCAAAACCGCAGATGAGCTAGAAGCCTATCCGGGACAGTATGATTGCCATTTTAATGAGCTGAAAGCCATTCTTGATGAAGAAAAATCAAATTATAAACATTAGATCATCAGAACTTGCTGGCGAGCTTATCCATCATACGCGTGCTTAGGATGCGTTTAGCAAAGGCCATGAGCTTAGTCGACCAAGTGATCCGATAACGTAATTTAGGTCGCCGTGCGGTCGCCGCGTGCCAGACGGCGCGTGTCACCGCATCTGGCATCAACTCAAACAAGTCTTTTGTTGTCTCTTTAGCGCTGAGACGCGGGATCAGGCCTTTGGTATAAAAATTAGGCTGGCGGGAGTCTTTCCATGTAATCCAGCGCTTAAATTGAATATACGCATTTTGGCGGATGCGCGTCCGAATAGGGCCCGGCTGAACAAGGATCAGCTTAACATTTGTTCCGGTAATTTCTTGCCGCATCGTATCGGTCAGGCCTTCCAGCGCGAATTTGGTAGCATTATACGCGCCTCTTGCTCGCATAGCGGCAAAGCCTAATACCGATGAGTTATGGATGATACGGCCACCGCCTGCGGCAAACATCAAAGGCAGGATTTGACGTGTTAATTCATGCCAGCCAAAAAAATTTGCTTCAAATATCTGTCTTAGGGCAGGGGTTGGTAAATCTTCGCTCAGGCAAGGAATGGCATAAGCCCCATTATTAAAAAGAACATCAATACGTCCAGCTGTCAGTTGCTGTAATCTTGGGACAACCGCATCAAGACTATCCTGGTCTTCATAATCCAGACGAAAACTCGTAAAGCCGGCCTTTTGCATGCGCTTAACATCAGCGTCTTTGCGGCAGGTCGCCAGAACATGCCAGTCTTTTTTGGCAAAAAACTCTGCTGTATCAAGCCCAATTCCTGATGAACATCCTGTGATTAAAATGACAGGCCGGGGGTCTGGCTGCTGATGATCAGATACACTCATTTTCAATGTCCTTATGGAAACGCTGTTATCGCGGATGATTTATTAGCTTACAATTTATATTTTTTACATATTATCTGTTATATCTATTTCATCCCGCATGTATATATCAGGAAAGCCTGAAAATGAATAACGCTTCTGCCCAGAATTTTCTTAAAATTGACGATATTCTTAATGTTTACGAAGATTTACGACCGATTATGCCGCCTTACTCATCGGCCCATTCACCGGCCCATTCACCGGCCCATTCATCGGCTCATACGTCAGGGCAAGCTGCGAAGGCGGCACGGATGCGTGATCTGCTTGACCATTTTGATGCTTTGATGCTTGACGGCTTTGGGGTGCTGAATGTTGGCAGAGAGATTATTCCCGGTGCTGTTGAGCTGCTGACCATGGCGGCTGAAAAGGATATCCCGGTTTTAGTTGTCACCAATGGCGCCACCCAGGATGAGCAGGTAATTGGTCATAAATATGCTCAAATGGGGCTACCTGTATCGCCCCCGCAAGTGGTATCAAGCCGTGCCGCCATTACGCATTGGCTGACGCATAACCGGCCGCCGCAATGGCATTATATTGGGGTTGGTGATGATATGACGGCTGATCTAGCGGTCGATGATGTCACCTTGATCCGGCTTAGCCCTGATAAGGCCGATGGCTGGGCAGATTGTGACGCTATTGCTATCATGGGGGTGACGGCATGGAATATGGCTTGGCAAGCGCGCCTGACCGAAGCTGCATTAGCGGGCTGTCCTGTTCTGATTGCCAATCCTGACGTTGCGGCACCGCATCCTGACAGGTTCAGTCATGAGCCGGGATATTTTGCATGGCAATTAATGCAGGCTGGGGCAACTGATATTCGCTGGTTTGGTAAGCCGCATCAAACGCATTTTGCGATAGCAATGCAAAGACTTGAAACCATGGTTGGGCATAATACCTTGGATAGAAAGCGGATTGCCATGGTTGGTGATACCCTGCATACCGATATTTTGGGTGGGGCGGCGGCAGGACTGACGACAGTTCTTGTCACTGGCCATGGAATGTTTCGTGATGGTGGGGCAGAAGCAGCAATGGCAAAAACCGGAATAAGACCAGATTTCATCATTGATACCGTTTAATGGAAAGCCAGCATAGATATGGGCAGAAATGCAAATACCACATCACAATCGAAAGGCGCATTGCTCATCACCGGTGCCGCTAAACGTGTTGGCAGGGCATTAGCTATCGCTTTGGCGGCTGATGGCTATGATATCCATTTACATTATCGCGGATCGAAAGACGCCGCCGAAGATACCGCATATGCGATTGCCAAGCATAAGCGGCAGGTGGTTTTGCACCAAGCTGACCTGGCCGATGAGCAGGATTGTGAGAGGCTAATTGCCGATTGCCTCAATGATGAGGCACTGGTTGGGATCATTAATAATGCGTCGGTATTTACCTATGACTCGAATGATGATTTTAAGGCATCCGGGTTCAACAGACATATGGCGGTGAATGCGATTGCGCCTGCTATTTTGATGCGTGATCTGGCGGCGTCTATGCAATCACGCCAGCAAAAAGCCGCGGTGATCAATATTACAGATGCCAAGCTGGTTGGGCTTAATCCAGATTATTATACCTATACCGTGTCAAAAATGGCGTTAGATGGGCTGACCAAAATGGCGGCACAGGCCTATGCTCCATGGCTTCGGGTTAATGCGATTGCGCCGGGCATCACGCTCCGTTCAGGTGACCAAACAGACGAAGAATATCGTATCGCCCATGCGTTTAATCCATTACGCCAAGGGGCTGAATGTGATGATATTATTCGGCTAGCAAAAATGATACTGGACACGCCTTCCATGACAGGCCATACCATAGTGATTGATGGGGGGCTTCATTTGCGGCCACCTAATCGTGACGTAGCATTCCTTGATCAATAGGCCTTAAAATGACAGCTAAAAATACTTTAAGTATCGCTCCTAAAAATAACCCCAAAATTGGCAAAAGGTCTGTCATTATGACAGAGATTGAGGTGATGTGCTCGATCGGCTTGCATGATTTTGAAAAGCAAGCCAAGCAACGTGTCTTGATTGACCTTGAGGTAGCGCTTGATCCTGATAATGAGCCGAACTCAGATAATGTTGATGATACTCTGGATTATGACAAGATCAGAGAAGGCGTGATAGCTATCGCCACAGACCGCCACCATGACTTGCAAGAAACACTGGCGCGGCGCATCCTTGATTGTATCCTTGCTATGAAGGATGTTGTTGGGGTCATTGTGATGACCTCAAAGCCAGATGTGTATCCAGATTGCCGTTCCGTATCCTATCGGATTTCTGCTGGCGATATTTAGGCCGCTAATATCGTGATTAGCCTCTGAAGTTATCCTTGCCTTGACGAAGTGCGGTAAAGACAGCAACAGGATCATGAGATGCAAAAGGGGCATCGCCATCGATATGGCTGGCAAGGGCTTCGGCTAAACCCGCATCATCAGCATTAAGAAAAGGATTAGTGGCTTTTTCCAGCCCCAGCGAAAACGGCACGGTCGGCGTTTGGCTTGCCGTAGCCTTGGCAATAGCGGCGAGTTGCGTTGCCAATTCTGGCGGATTCCAGCCAAGCTGTGCCACATAACGCGCATTGCTGGCGGTGTATTCATGCCCGCAACAGACTAAGGTGTCATCAGGCAGGTCACGAAGCTTGGCAAGCGATGACCACATGTCTTGCATGCTCCCTTCAAAGACGCGGCCACATCCCATGGAAAACAAGGTATCGCCTGCAATCAGCAACCCATGATCACCAAAACAATCTGGCAGATAAAAGGCAACATGCCCTGTCGTATGACCGGGCGTTTCGATCACCTCAGCTGAAAACCCGGCGATGGTGATATGATCACCCTCCTTGACCATATGTGATATGTGATCAATCCGCGCGGTCTCACTCGCTGGCGCGGTCAGGCTGATGCCAAAGCGTTCCATGACGGCAGCATTGCCAGCGATATGATCGCCGTGATGATGCGTGTTGATGACTTCTGTCAAACTAGCATGATGATCATCACACCAGCGCATCACGGGTTCTGCCTCACCAGGATCAATAACGGCGATGGCCTGGCTAGACGGATTTCGCAGCAGCCATATATAATTATCGTCAAGGGCAGGAACGCGGATTAACTCAGCATGGGGGTTATTATCGGCATCAATCATGGGTAAATCCTGTTATATCTGATATGTTCAGTGAATTGATCTTAGCCGAATGCGGCGGAAAAGAAAATGGATAAAGCCAAGCTAGATATGACGCCAAAAATGAAACCGGATAATAAACCGGACACATTGTTTGATTTTTATCGGACGCCTATGGGGAAGGTTGTGCGGCGGCTATTATCGCGGCGATTGCAATCTGTTTTACCCGCGCAGCCAACGTCAACGCATGATAGCTGGCTGACCGCAGGTATTGGCTATGCAAGGCCATATATGAACTTAATATCACGATCATTCGGTCATCAGATTATGCTTCAGCTAAGCGGCTATACCATGCGGTCATGGCCGAAAGGCAAAGCCTCAAAACTGGCAGAAGTCGATGAGTCACATTTGCCGCTATTGCCCTCAATGCTTGATCATGTGTTGATGGTTCATGGGCTTGAGGCAACTAATCGGCCAGATGAACTGCTCGATGAGACGTGGCGATTGCTCAAAGGTGGTGGTAAGTTTACGCTTGTTGTGCCTTATCGGCGCGGTATTTGGGCTAGTCAGGATCATACGCCATTTGGTCATGGTCAGCCATTTAGCCAGCGTCAGCTCCGTGATGTTTTGGAACTTCATGGGTTTTCTGTGCATCGGATTTCATCAGCGCTTATTTTGCCGCCAGTGACGAGCGCCATCTATACACGGCTAGCGCCAATCGTTGAGCGTCTGCCCCATGCCTTTGGGGGGGTTTTGGTGGCGGCGGCAGAAAAACAAGTCTATTCCGCGCGGCCAGTTGCCCATAAATCGTGGCGGCTCAAACCGCGAGCCGTGCCTGACATGGCAAAACCCACCACCAGAGATGTAGCGAGAGTCATCAAGAGAAAAATATGACGACATATGTGTTATAGTTGTCGAAATGATAAAAATACTCTATTTGGATAACAGAAATTTAATATGGTCAGTCAATATCTGATGCGACTATTCAGGGTAACTGGGCAGAAGTTAACTGGTAAATAATGATGAATAAAAACAACACCGATACGCTGAACGCCATCCGGCAGGAAATTGATCAGCTGGATCAGGATTTATTGCGGATGATCGAAGCTCGCCTGGCAATCGCTGACCGTGTTGCCAGCACCAAAGGTGATGCCCCGTTATTTCGTCCCGGGCGCGAGGCAGATATCTTGCGCCAATTAGCCTTAGATACCAGTTTATCGCTAGCCTTTGTTGAGGCGATATGGCGGCAAATTATGGCTGCTAATCTGGCGCGACAAAAATCATTGCGGCTGATCCTGGCTGATGCTGAGATGGCTAATCACCCGATCTTGGCATGGCGATTTGGCGCTGGCGTGGCGCCGATGGTGGCGGCCTCTGCCGAAGCCGCCCTGCAAGCGGTTAAATCTGGAGATGCTGATATTGCGCTGCTCCCGCATTGGCAGGACAATAGCTGGGGGTGGTCAGATGCTTTTACAGGAACGAATAGGGCGTGGCTGGTTGCGGTTGCGCCTTTTTTTATTGATTCAGACTTTGCGCCTGTTGCGCTTTTTGCGCGTCATCCCGCTGATCCCTCAGCCAAAGATGTGACTCTCATCTGGCAAGATGGGGCATTTACCGAAACCCCCGGCTATGTTGAAACCGCATCACATACGGTCGGGGTCTTTCAAATCCCATAATTTTCTGTCATAAGTCGCTTATGAGTAACGTCAAAACTAAAACAGCTCTTGCCAAGATGGATATTTACCGCCCTGATACCTCAGGTGCGATATCGGCTGATCCTATTCGGCTGTCGGTTAATGAAGGCGCTTTAGGGCCGTCGCCAAAGGCGGTGGCGGCGTTGCGCCAGATGGGTGACCGCCTGCACCGCTATCCCGAACAGATTGACAGAAACCTTGTTGATGCGATTGCCGCCTATTCAGGGCTTGATGCGGCGCGGATTTTGCCTGCGAATGGCTCGGATGAGCTTATTGCCCTATTGGCAACCGCCTATTGTAATGATGGCGATGAGGCGATTATCACGCAATATGGCTTTCTTGTGTTTCGGCAATCTGTCACTGTTGCTGGCGGCGTTCCTGTCATTGCGCCTGATACGGATTTAACGGTGTCTGTTGATGCTATTCTTGATTGTCTATCGCCGCGAACAAAACTGATCTTTCTGGCTAATCCGAATAATCCAACGGCAACAATGATCCCACGGTCTGATATCGAGAAACTGATCGCGCATGTCCCTGATCATGTTGTGATTGTGCTGGATTCCGCTTATGCCGAATATCTTGATGGCGCAGATGGCGATTTCACCGATGGCGCTGAATATGTAGATCAATATGATAATGTCGTTATGTTGCGGACGTTTTCCAAAATCTTTGGGCTTGGTTCTCTGCGCTTGGGATGGGGGTATTTTCCACCAGACATATATGCAACGCTGGCCACAATCAGAGGCGCGTTTAGCGTCAATGCGGCGGCAGCAACAGCAGGGGCGGCAGCAATTTTGGATAAAGAGTTTTATCAAAAATCTATCGCTCATAACAATAAATGGATGCCGCTAATCCAGGATTCTATTCGGCAAGCAGGGTTTGATGCCCTGCCAAGTCAGGCGAACTTCTTTCTGATACGCTTTGCCCATGCCGAAGCCGCTAGTCGGGCGCATGAATATTTGGCTAGCTGTAATATTTTGCTCCGTAAAATGACGCCTTATGGGCTTCCCGATTGCCTGCGCATGTCCATTGGCACAGATGCTGAGATGGAATTGGTGGCGGCGGCGTTCAAAGATATGGCTGGCATTAAGGATATCAATCCGTGAGCCATTATTCGACTATCACCATTATTGGATTGGGGCTTATTGGCTCATCACTGGCCCGCATTATCAAAAGCGCAAAGCTGGCAGATCATCTGATATTGACCGATAATGACCCTCAGGTGCTGGCAAAAGCGACCGAACTTGGTCTGGGCGGTCAGGTGGAAAGCGATATCAAGCGTGCTGTCAGTGATGCTGATCTTGTGGTCATGGCGATACCTGTTGGGGCTATGGCCAAGGCGACAGCTCAAATTGCGCCATCGCTCAAGCCCGGGGTGGTGATCACGGATACCGGCTCAACCAAAGATTCGGTGATTAATGATATCACCCCAAACCTGCCGCTTGATGCTGTTTTTATCCCCTCGCATCCGATTGCTGGAACCGAATATTCAGGCCCCGAAGCAGGTTTTGAGAGTTTATTCAAAGAGCGTTACTGGATTGTTATTCCAAACAAGGCTAATGCCGCTGATTTAGAGCAGTTTATTGGCTTTCTCAGGGCAACAGGTGCGATTGTTGAGACGATGGATAGCGCCTATCATGATAAGGTACTTGCCATCACCTCGCATCTGCCGCATCTGATCGCCTATACCATTGTCGGAACGGCATTTGATCTTGAAAAGGATTTGCAAAATGATGTGATCCGATTCTCGGCATCAGGCTTTCGTGATTTTACCCGCATAGCCTCATCTGATCCGATTATGTGGCGCGATGTCTTTATTAATAATGCTGATGCTGTGTTAGAAATGTTACAGCGATTTAACGAAGATTTATCGTATCTTCAGCGCGCGATCAGGTGGCAAGAATCTGATAAACTTGAGGAGCTGTTTACCCGAACACGCGATATTCGCAAGCGCATTAAAGACGCCGGTCAGCTTGATCAATAAGCCCAATTATTCTGTCCAAATGGTGATTAAACAAGCGAGCTTATCAGGTATTTGCCATATTCTCTTGATAGCATGATGACGACTGATGGTTTTGCCCACCACTCAGAAAATCCTGAGGCTGTTTTCATTAGCGCATAGCTGGGCACAGCATAAGGAATGATCTCCGCCTCTGGCAAGGCCTGGCTGAAATGAATAAGGCTTCTTGGCATATGATAATCTGCCGTAACGAGGATAATTCGGCTGAAGTTATTTGCCTGAAACCATGTCGCAGCTTCCTCAGCGTTGCCTTTCGTGTTCATGGCAGCGCTCCCCAGATCAACACAGCAGGTCATGATCGACTGCAGTCTAGCCCGATTGATAGAGCCATCGCGCAACAGCGCAAGAAGGTCAGCCTTTGATACACCCGCCCCGGTGCCAGAGATCAAAAGCCTTCCGCCCTCACCATTACTCAGCAAGGTCATGCCTGTCGATACGCGGCGATTACTGCCAGTGGCAACAACAATCCCGGTGAGCGCCTGGTTAATCTCTGTGGCCTCAGGCACAGTTTGATAGGTTGCGGTGTGATAGGATAAGCGCACATCATGGACAAAATGCTGCAAGCCGGTCAGAAAAAGACTAGCA
This sequence comes from SAR116 cluster bacterium, assembly GCA_002691725.1. GTDB lineage: Bacteria > Pseudomonadota > Alphaproteobacteria > Puniceispirillales > UBA1172 > UBA12202. The sequence goes on from NZIT01000087.1 coordinate 36,619, forward strand.
CCAAAACCAACGCCACATATTGCCATAATAACACTTCTTTTAAAAACTATCATAACAGTCCTTTCCTCTGATTAAATTATCGGGCTATGATAAAAGGATCAAGCACATTGGCGGCTATATTGAGGTATTTTCAAGATGCATATTCAATGCTCATCTTGCCAGACAGTTTTCGCGGTCGAGGATAAAGAGGTTTCTGCTGTTAAGGGCAGAAAGGTCAGATGCTCGGTCTGTAATCATATCTGGATTGTGACGCGCGATGATGCGCTAAATGGCGGGATGTCTCTGCCTTTTGCATCATCAGGAGCATCAGCATCGGGTAAAAAAAAGCGGAAGCTAAAATGGATACTGATTTCCGTGCTGGTATTTGGTTTATTGCTTGGCGGTGCTGTCATATGGCGCAACATTATTTCTGCGATATTGCCATCAACGATTGGCATTTATACGGCGCTTAATCTGGACATTTTGCCTGACATCTCGATGGTAGAGATTGCCAATATTCGCGGCGAAAGACAGGGTGATACGGTTCGGATTCGCGGTGAGATTGTTAATATCAGCATGTGGCCAACGCATGCACCGCCTGTATTTATATCGGTTCAGAATATGGCAGGGGCAATTCTGGCAGTCAAAGAGGTTGAGCCAGATGAGCTGATTATCGCGGCTGGAAAAAGACTGCCTCTAAATGTTCAGCTAACCTTGGACGAAGAATTACGATCAGATGTTGAAACAGAAATTGTCGCCATTGCAGTTGCGCGAATGCCTAAACCACATCAAGCGCAGTAGGGATGATATCCATAGCTAGCAGATCAGAAATTTGCTGTGGCTTTGATATGCGATGCGGCGTGCCATTAATGACCATGACCTCTGCCGCCATTGGTCGTGTATTATAATTTGACCGCATCGCCGCGCCATATGCCCCTGCCGACATGACCGCAATCAGATCATTGGCCGCAACCTTGGGCAAATCGCGCTTTAACCCCAGATAATCGCCGGTTTCACAGACAGGGCCAACAATATCAGCCGGTAGCATGTTTGACGGCGTGGTTGATGGTGGGCTAGTAAGCGGTGTAATCCGGTGAAAGGCTTCATATAGAGTAGGGCGGATCAGATCATTCATGGCGCCATCGACAATAACAAACCGCTTATCTTCTGTGGTTTT
>NZIT01000088.1 GCA_002691725.1 SAR116 cluster bacterium
CACCAATGGCAAAACATCTGTCGCTGAGTTCGTTCGCCAAATCTGGCAACGCATGGGCTGGCAAGCTAGCAGTATCGGCACTTTGGGTGTCCGTTCAGGGCGTATGGAAATGCCCATGCCATTGACAACGCCTGATGCGCTCATGTTGCATCAGGCTCTGGGTCAATTATGTGAAAGTAATATCTCCCATGTTATTCTGGAAGCATCCAGTCATGGCATAGAACAGCATCGGCTGAGCCAACTGCCTGTTGCGGTTGCTGGATTTACTAACCTGACGCGCGATCATCTGGATCATCACAAAACCATTGAGGCTTATTTTGCCGCTAAATTGCGGCTCTTCACCGATTTACTGATCGATGGCGGCACTGCCGTCATTAATACCGATAATGATTATGGAAAAACCATTGTTAAGGCTATATCTGACCGCCAGATACGCATTATTACGGTCGGCTATAATGCTGATGCTGATTTCCAGATTATTGAAAATGAAAATCTGCCTTGGGGGCAATTGATAACCGTCAAACATGATGGCCATAACTATAAAGTGCCACTGGCTTTGCTGGGATCATTTCAAGGTGAGAATGCTGTTCTTGCTGCCGCTATGGCGCATGCATCAGGTCTGTCGGCTACTCATGCGCTCTTATCCCTGCCCTATCTGATGCCTGCCAATGGCCGCATGCATAGCATTTTCTTATCACATAACACCGCCCGTGTTGTTGTTGATTATGCCCATACGCCTGACGCGCTGGATACGGTGCTGAAAACGCTCCGAGAGGTCGTTCAGGGCAAGCTTTATGTTGTGTTCGGCTGTGGCGGTAACAGAGATAAAGGCAAGCGGGTGGAGATGGGTAAGAGCGCGGCAACATGGGCTGATCATGTCATTGTGACAGATGATAATCCGCGTAACGAAGACCCTGCCGCGATCAGAGCGGATATTATGACTGGCTGTCCTGATGCTGAAAATATGGCAGATCGAGCAAAAGCCATTAGCTATGCTATCAATCAGTTAGATAATGAGGACATCCTGCTCATTGCCGGGAAAGGTCATGAAAATCAACAGCTTATAGGGAATGAGACATTACCGTTTAGTGATGAAGGGACGGTTCGCGCCATCCTTCGGACGCAAGCCGTAGGAGAGATAGCATGATCTGGTCAGCGACAGATATAATTGCCGCTGTCAATGGCTGCACCGCAGGTGGAGCTGACTGGTCAGTCAACGGTATCAGCATTGATAGCCGCAATGTTAATGCTGGTGATCTTTTCATTGCCATTAAAGGCGCGCGCCATGATGGCCATGATCATATCAGCCAAGCCACTGAAAGCGGTGCTGTCGCGGTGCTGGTATCCCGCCCTATTGAGGCCGATATTCCATCCATTATGGTCGATGATACGTTAGCGGCGTTAAACCAGCTAGCGCTCGCGTCACGCCAGCGTCACCATGGCACACGCATTGCCATTACCGGCAGTGTTGGCAAAACCGGAACCCGAATGTTAGTCGCCAAGGCACTAGCGGCTTATGGCAAAACTCATTTTTCCGAAGGCAATTTGAATAATTATATTGGCGCGCCATTAAGTCTGGCAAGAATGCCCCAGGATGCGGCTTTTGCTGTTTTTGAATGTGGCATGAACCGCGCTGGTGAATTATCGCCGCTCAGTCGATATATTGCGCCTGATATTGCCGTTATCACAAAAATATCTGACAGCCATATGGCGCATTTTACCAGCCTTAATGATATCGCTATGGCGAAGGCGGAAATCTTTGACGGGCTGACAGCTGGCAATAGCGCAGGCATAGCCTTGATCAACTCCAGCGATCACTTCACCCCTTCGCTGGCAGATAAAGCCTATCAAGCCGGGGCTAAGCAGGTGCTTTCTTTTGGCCTGTCTGATCTGGCAGAGTTTCAAATCATCAGCGTTCAGCGCCATTCAGAAGGGCTAAATATCACCGTTGATATTCGCGGCCAGATGACAACATTTTCACTGGGCATGATAGCAAGCCATTGGGCGCAAGCAGGCGTCATCGCACTTGGAATTGTTGATGCCCTTGGCTTGCCGCTTGAGCCTGCGATAACCGCCTTGGCATCAGCCCGCGATCTGCCCGGACGCGGCGAACGCAGCAAACTGATCTGGCGGCAGCATGACAGCTCTATCAGCTTAACCCTGATAGATGATAGCTATAATGCCAGCCCGCTATCCATGATATCTGCGCTTGAAAGCCTTGCTGAAAGTGTTGCTGAATACGGTGATGAAAATGCTGCCCCAGATGCTACGCCAGACGCTGACCCAGACGCTAATCGGGGTCGCCGTGTCGCTATTCTGGGTGACATGCTGGAATTAGGCGAAAGCGCAGTAGAAAGGCATCAGGCATTGGCCCCAATCATAGAGGCATCCGGCATATCCATATTGATCACCGTTGGTGCGCTGATGGAACACCTAAATGCGGCCATAACAAGTCCGACTATAACAGCGATCCATGCGCAAAATGCCGATGCAGCGATGGCTCTGCTGCCGTCACTTCTTGAACATAATGACGTTATCCTTGTCAAAGGATCAAACGGTATTCGCCTGTCCAAATTAATTGATGCGTTGAAGTCGTCATCTTCCAAAACTAATGGAGATAGCCATGCTGCCTGATCTGCTGGTTCCCCTTGCTGATGAGTTTCAGCTATTCAATATTTTCCGTTATATCACATTCCGAACTGGTGGCGCGGTCATGACCGCGCTCATTATCTCATTTTTGTTTGGCAATCAGATGATCCGTTGGCTGAAATCGGTTCAAGGCGAAGGCCAGCCTATTCGTGATGATGGCCCTGAAAGCCATATTATCACCAAAAAAGGCACTCCGACAATGGGCGGATTGCTGATCCTTGTGGCCTTTGGCATTTCATCCTTGCTGTGGATTCCAATGGCTAGCGTCTATTTATGGCCTGTGCTGTTTGTCGCTATTGGTTATGGAATTATTGGATTTTCGGATGATTACCTGAAAATTAAACGCCGTGATTCCAAAGGCATTCCCGGGCGTGTCAAATTAATCGGACAAGTCGGGATTGCGTTTATCGCCACCCTCTATCTGGTTGAAGTCACGCCTGATAATTTGCGCTATACGCTAGCCATTCCATCATTCAAAGATGTCTTACTGCCGCTCGGCATGCTCTATGTGCCTTTTGCAATTTTTGTCATGGTAGCGGCATCTAATGCGGTCAATCTGACCGATGGCTTGGATGGTCTGGCGATCGGGCCTGTTATTATCTGTGCGCTGTCATTTGCCTTGATTTCCTATTTGGTCGGCAATGCTGTGTATTCAGATTATCTGCAACTGCATTATGTTCCCGGAACAGGTGAGCTGACGGTAATGTGTGGCGCTTTAATCGGCGCAGGTCTAGGCTTCTTATGGTATAATGCACCGCCTGCCAGCGTCTTTATGGGCGACACTGGCTCACTGTCTTTGGGCGGCTGTCTGGGGGCTATGTCGGTCGCAACAAGGCATGAACTTGTGCTGGCTATCATTGGCGGGCTGTTTGTTCTCGAAACCGTTTCCGTGATTGTTCAGGTCATCTCATTCAAGCTGACTGGCAAACGTGTTTTTGCGATGGCGCCTCTGCATCATCATTTTGAGAAAAAAGGCTGGGCAGAGCCAACTATCGTTATCCGCTTCTGGATTATTTCAGTCATTCTCGCGCTGATCGGCCTTGCAACACTGAAACTGAGGTAGAGCATGATCATTCCGCACCATATGTCAGGCAAAACCGTTGCAATTCTTGGACTAGGACGTTCAGGCATGAGCGCGTGTTCAGCTTTGCAAGCAGCTGGTGCGATATGCTTTATTCATGATGATCAGATCATCCCTGATAATATTCCATCAGCCGCAACCGCCGCCCCGCCTGAGCAATGGCCATGGCAAGACCTGGATGCATTGGTGATCAGCCCCGGCATACCTAGCCTTTATCCAACTCCGCATCCAGCGGCGGCACAAGCACGGGCTAATGATATCCCCATTATTAGCGATATAGAGCTGTTCATGCAGTCCAATGTTGCGGCACGCGTTATTGGCATTACAGGAACTAATGGCAAATCGACAACAACGGCGCTGACTACGCATATCATTAATCAATGCGGGATACCGGCCTGTGCAGGCGGCAATATTGGCATGCCTGTCATGGCTTTGGATGATCCGGGGGCAGATGGTGTCATTGTGCTGGAGCTATCGTCATATCAGCTTGAGATCACGCCGTCGCTTCGGCTTGATGCCGCCGCCATTCTCAATATCACGCCTGACCATTTGGACAGGCATGGCGGCTGGGCAGGTTATAAAGCCGCTAAAGCCGCTATCGCAGATGCTGTGGATACTCCGAAATCACTGATACTTGGCGATGATGACAGCTGTCATGAGATTGCCGAAAAGCTCCCTCAATTTGCGGTGATGATTGACCCTGATATGGTATCAGCGCGACTGCCGAATATGGATTTACCGCCATCATTATTGGGGTGCCATAATCTGATGAATATCGCNGCTGCGATGTTAATCTGTGATGCGCTNAGACTCCATNTCCACGCATGGGATACGGCGCTGACCAGCTTTCACGGTCTGGCGCATCGGATGGAATGGCTAGGCGAAACTAATGGCGTGCAGTTCATTAATGATAGTAAGGCCACTAATGGTATGGCGGCGGCTAAGGCATTGGCCAGTTATCCTGTGATTTACTGGATTGTTGGCGGCCAGATGAAANATGATGGTCTGGGTGAAGCCATGCAAGCCCTTGANCATGTGCGTTATGCCTTTGTTATTGGTGATCAGGCTGAGGCTTGCGCGACNATGCTGACGCCNCATGTTGCTGTTGATAGATGTCACACCATTGAAAACGCCACTCGGTCTGCCTTTGCGATTGCTCAAAAGGATCAGTTGGTGAGAGAAGAAGGCNCAGATAGCGCCACGATATTGCTATCTCCTGCGGCGGCTAGTTTTGATCAGTTCAAAAATTTTGAGCATAGAGGCGATGTCTTCCGCGATGTCGTNAACAGCATTCTCAGCGAAGCCAGGTCTGAGGAGCTAGCNCATGTTTAATCGCACCGACCGNAGCTTTATTAGTATCTGGTGGTGGACGATCGACCGCACGATGTTAACGCTTGCCCTGCTGTTATCAATTGCTGGATTATTCATGGTCATGGCGGCAAGCCCAACCGTGGCGATAAAAATTGGCTATAATGAATGGCANTTTGTCATCCGTCACGCCATCTTCATGGTGCTTTGTCTTATCCTCATGATCGGCGCCGCCATGCTAAATGAGGGCATGGTCAGAGTCGTCGGCATCTTCGGGGTGCTGATAGCCATAGCCATGATCAGCTTAACCCTGGCCATTGGCGCGGAAACAAAAGGGGCAACCCGTTGGATTTCGCTGGGGGCATTTAAGATACAGCCATCTGAGTTTGCTAAACCATGCTTTGCCATTACCTGCGCGTGGCTATTAAGTATGTGGCGCGAGGAACGCCATTTTCCAGGTTGGATATTTTCTGTCGGATTGCTGGGTTTAATTGTCTTGTTGCTGGTCTTACAGCCCGATATTGGCATGACCATTCTATTTGTCATGACATGGGCATTACTGATATTTCTGGCTGGCATGCCTATTGGTCAAGTTATTGGACTGGCCGCACTTGCCCCAATCGCCGGGTATCTGGCTTATGTTCTGATGCCGCATGTCACCATTCGCGTGAACAAGTTCCTCAATGGAACTAACGATCAGGCGGATATTGCTATGGAAAGTTTCGCCCATGGGGGATTGTTTGGAGTTGGCGCTTCAGAAGGCGTGATTAAAAAGCATCTGCCTGATGCCCATGCTGATTTTATTTTTGCCGTCACTGCTGAGGAATATGGCATCTTATTCTGCATTGCNTTGATTATCTGCTATATCTTTGTTGTGCAGCGTGGCTTTGCTCATGCCCAAACATCCCACAGTCTGTTTAGAACTTTGGCGATTGCCGGACTAACGCTCCAATTTGGCTTGCAGGCGGCCATTCATATGGCGTCCTCGGTTCAGCTGATCCCAACAAAAGGCATGACATTACCATTTATCAGTTATGGCGGCTCATCCCTGATGACGTCTGGGCTGACCATAGGCTTGCTTATTGCGTTGACCCGACATCGCCAATATAGCATGGCCTCATCTAAAGCTGATGCCGCGAAAACCAATCCCAATGATAATAAAAGTCCCAATGCTGGCAAAGGCCCCAATNCTAATAAGGGTAGGGGAGAGGTCTATGGCTAAACCTGTTATCATGTTAGCGGCTGGCGGCACAGGGGGGCATATCTTCCCTGCCTTATCGGTTGGCGAATATCTCATCAATCATGGCTGGATACCTGTATTTGTCACCGATAAACGTGGCCGCCATATGATCCCAAAAGAATATAAAACGATAACTATTTCAGCCGCCTCACCTTTTGCCCTGCGNCTGCATTTGCGGCTATGGCGGCTATTAAAGTTAGGCCTGGGATTATTTTCATCAGCTTGCACAATTCTCTGGCGCCGACCAAAAGCCGTGATTGGATTTGGCGGCTATCCAGCTGTGCCGCCTGTTATTGCCGCCTATGGACTTGGCCTGCCGGTGATGCTGCATGAACAGAACGCCTCCATGGGGCGGGCAAATCGCTTTCTTGCCAGGCGCGTTCGGCTCTTGGCCGCATCATGGCCAGATACGAAAGGCATCAATCAAGATAACAACACGCCTGTTATCATCACAGGAACGCCTGTCCGTGCCGCCTTTCATCAGATTGGTGAAAATGGCTATACCCCGCCGCAGGATAATGCGCCTGTGCGTATCTTAATTGCTGGCGGAAGTCTTGGCGCAAAAGTGTTTGGTGAGACTGTTCCGGAAGCGATTAGCCGCCTGCCTGCTGATATCAAAGCCCGGCTAAAGCTGGTGCATCAGGTCAGGTCTGAGCAAATGGAAAAAGTCAAAGCCCAATATGAAGCAAGCGGCATTGATGCCGATATCACACCATTTATTCACGACATGGATGCAGAGATTAAACAAGCGCATTTGGTGATTTGCCGTGCTGGAGCATCATCAGTGGCAGAACTGGCGGCGGCTGGTCGGCCGGCGCTTCTTGTGCCATTTCCGCATGCTATGGATGACCACCAAACCGCAAATGCCAAAGTCGTCCATGATATTGGCGGCGGCTGGTTGACCCCTGAGGTTGAAATGAGCGCAGGTTCACTGGCGGGTAAAATTGCTGCTCTTATCGCTGATCCAGCACGGCTAACGATTGCCGCCACTAATATTATGCAACTGGCAAAACCTGATGCGGCAAAAGACTTGGCAGAACATATCATAAAGCTCACCAAAAAGGGGGACGCATCATGAGCCAGCTCCCCCTTAGCATTGGACGTATTCATTTTACAGGTATCGGCGGCATTGGCATGAGCGGCATAGCCGAGATTCTGCATGATATGGGATATCAGGTTAGCGGCAGTGATATGTCTAGTAATGCCAATGTGAAACGCCTGATCAGCAAGGGCATTCCCATCACCATAGGTCAGCATGAAGATAATGTGACAGGAGCCGCGATTATTGTCGTGTCAACAGCGATCAAGCCAGACAATCCTGAAATGGTGGCCGCGAGAAAGTCTTTTCTGCCTATTGTTCATCGCGCCGAAATGCTGGGTGAGCTGATGCGGCTGAAATGGTCGGTTGCCATTGCCGGAACACACGGCAAAACCACCACAACATCACTGGTCGCCTCATTGCTGGATATGGGCGGCATTGACCCAACCGTCATTAATGGCGGCATCATCACTGGCTGGGGAAGCAACGCCAAGCTCGGCAATAGCGAATGGATGGTCGTTGAGGCTGATGAAAGTGACGGCTCATTCTCAAGGCTCAATCCGACGGTTGCCGTTGTTACCAATATTGATCCTGAGCATTTAGATCATCATGGCAGTTTTGATAATCTCAAACAGGCGTTTAGAGATTTCATTGCCTCAATCCCGTTTTATGGATTTGCCAGCCTTTGTATTGATCACCCTACCGTCCAGCGCATGATTGCCGATATTCCTGAACGGCGGATAATCTCATACGGATTTTCAGCGAGTGCTGATGTTCGCGGCGTTAATCTGCGTTCTGAAAATGGCACAATGATCTTTGATACCGTTATCAGCAACCGCCTTAGCAATGATGGCACCATCGAGGGCTTCCGATTACCCATGCTAGGTGATCATAATGTTCTCAACACCCTTGCCGCTATCAGCGTTTGTCTGGAAATGGGGATTGATACCGATAAGGTGATCAATGCCGTTAGCCAATTCAAAGGCGTTGGGCGGCGTTTCGATCATAAGGGCTGTGTCTCTGACATAACGATTATTGATGATTATGGCCACCATCCTGTTGAGATTACGGCGGCATTATCGGCGGCACGGATGCTCAGGCCGAGCAATCAAATCATCGCTGTGTTTCAGCCGCATCGCTATACCCGTATGCGTGATTTATTTGATGATTTCTGCGCCTGTTTCAATGACGCTGATCATGTCATCATTAGCGATATCTACGCCGCTGGCGAAGACCCCATAGACGGCTATGAACGTGATGATTTTGTCAATAGTCTGCGCGCTCATGGCCATCCATCAGTTGAGGCGCTTGACCATCCTGATGCGCTGGCCAAACAGGTGATGACAAAGGCCAGGCAAGGTGATGTTATCATGTGTCTGGGGGCTGGCACGATTACCAACTGGGCGGCGGCTTTACCCAATCAGATTGCTGCGATTACTGGTGATGAGGTGCAATCATGACAGCGCTAATCACCAGATTGCCAGATATTCGCGGCCAATATCAAGAAGCCGCCATGCTGTCTGATCACACATGGTTTGGGGTTGGCGGCCCGGCAGAGGTATTATTCACCCCTGCAGATGCTGAAGATTTGATCCATTTTTGCAAGAATACCAGTCCAGATATTCCGCTTTATACAATCGGGGCTGGGTCTAATCTATTGATTCGTGACGGTGGCATGGCAGGCGTTGTTATATCCACCAAAGCCATTAAGCATCAGCATATCGAAGGCACTAGCGTCACCGTTGGCAGTGGCTGGACAGATGCTGAGGCGGCGCGACTGGCGGCTAGACATGGCTTTGCCGGGCTTGAGTTCCTGATTGGTATCCCCGGCACTATTGGCGGCGGCTTGCGGATGAATGCGGGGGCATTCGGGAAAGAGTTTTGTGACGTTGTGGAGGTTGCAACAGCGATTGATCGGCAAGGCAATATCCATCATCTGACCCCGCAAGATATGGGTATGCGTTACCGCCATACGGATACCCCACAGGACTGGATTTTCACCGAAGCCAAATTGCGAGGTGAGACTGGCGATGCCGATGCTATTCGCGCCAGGATGAAAGCCATTATTACCACCCGTTCGGATAGCCAACCGCAAGGCGTCCGTACTGGTGGCAGTACCTTTGCTAATCCTGATGGTCATAAATCCTGGCAGTTAATTGATCAGGCAGGATGCCGAGGGCTAAGTCATGGCGGCGCGCTTGTGTCAGACAAGCACTGTAATTTTCTGATCAATGCCGATAAGGCGTCAGCCAGCGATATTGAAACTTTAGGCGAGATGGTCAAAGCCCGCGTCAAAGATCAAAGCGGTATTGATTTGCGGTGGGAAATACGCCGCATTGGTCAGCCTGCGCCTGCGCCTGAAAAATCAAAGCCTGATCAGGCCGGTCAAACTGATGGAGGTCAGCATGGATGATATGCGCGGCCTAACCTTATTTCTGATGGGCGGCTGGACAGATGAAGCCGCGGTATCACGCAACACAGCAAAAGCATGTTATGCCGCCGCAATTGAAGCTGGCTGGACAGCAGAATTGCTTGAAGTCGATCATGATATTGCCAGTCAGTTGCATGTCATTAAACCGGCGCGTGTGTTCAATGCCTTGCATGGTCAACTTGGCGAAGATGGCAATATGCAGGGCATGCTCAATATCATGGGTATTCCCTACACCCATAGTGGCGTGCTGGCATCCGCCGTTGCCATGGATAAACCAATGACTAAAACCGCGCTTGCCAATACTGAGATTGTTTTTGCCAATGATATCGCTATCCAGATACGTGATGGCGTGATTACCCCACATGACAGCGCCGCGCCGCAAGCCATGGTCATTAAGCCCAGAAATACAGGCAGTAGCGTAGGGGTTCATATCTGGCATGAAGGTGATGCCTATCCGCAAGAAAATATGTGGCCAGAAGGCACACAGCTAATGGCAGAGCGATTTATTCCTGGCCGTGAATTGACCGTATCGGTTCTTCATGGTGAGCCGCTAACGGTTACCGAAATTGTTCAGGATAATCGATTTTATGATTATGAAGCGAAATATGCTGATGGCGGGTCAACGCATATCCTGCCTGCCCAGATTGATCGTGATGTCTTTAACACGGCGATGGAATGGGCGACCATTGCCCATGAACGGCTAGGGTGCCGTGGCGTCTCACGCTCTGATTTTCGCCTGAATGATGACGCTGGTGAGCTGGTCATGCTGGAGCTGAATACACAGCCAGGCATGACCAAAACCTCACTCGTCCCTGAACAAGCAGAATATAACGGCATCAGCATGACGGCACTGGTGTCATCACTATTGGAGGCAGCGCAATGCGACTAGCGCTTTATAAAGAAACCTTTGCCGACACGCATTCCGACCGGCAACAGCGATCAGGGCGGCGATTAGGGCGGCGGATGCTTTCGGCGGCATTATGTCTGGGCATAATACTGGCGGCGGCTAGCCTATGGATATATCGCGATAGCATGATACAGCGTGTCGCTGGGTTAAGTGCCGATGCAGGCATTAAACTTGAGGGAATTACGGTTTTTGGCCGTCTCAATACCGATCAGAAGGACATATTAAATGCCGTAGGATTGACGCGCGGTGATCCCATGCTTGGCATGGATTTGTATCAGATCAAGGCAGATATTGAAGCCCTTGGCTGGATCAAAACGGCGCGTGTGGAAAGACATTTTCCATCTGATTTAGTGATCTATTTGGTCGAAAGACGCCCCATAGCCATTTATCAAACTGCCGCTGGCCATAAAGTCATCGATAAATCTGGGCAAATTATCGCTGGCATCAAGGTTGAAGATTTCCGGCACCTGCCTGTCGTCAGCGGCAAAAACGCGCATAGTCGGGCTGGTGAAATTATAACTGTGCTTGAATCCGAAGCTGATCTCTACAATGAAGTATGGTCACTGACCTATCGGTCAGAACGCCGTTGGGATGTCTTTCTGGGCGATAATATCCGCATCATGCTGCCCGAAGAAAACCCCATGGATGCGTGGAACCAACTTGCCAAGCTTGATCGCCAACACAAGCTGACTCAACGCAACACCGTAAATATTGATCTGCGGATTCCGGGCCAGATCATCATTAAACCCGATCAACCTGTTAAAGCTAAAGGTAGTCAGACATGAATGTTATGCCGCGAATATCCGGCTTGCTGGGCCAAAGCAAAACACGCCACGGAACAATAGGTGTTCTCGATATTGGAACAAGCAAAGTCGTCTGCATGATTGCCCATAGTGATGGTAACGCGCAACCAACAATCAGGGGAATTGGTCAGCATGCGTCGGCTGGAATAAAACGTGGCGAAGTGGTTGATATCTCCGCCCTTAGTCTGGCTGTTGGTAAAGCTGTTGAGGTGGCGGAACGAATGGCTGGCATTTCTATTGAAAATGTAGTTGTTGGCCTGTCAGGGGCAACCCAAAAATCGCAAATCAGAACGCATCAGGTCGATGTCGCTAGCGGTGAAGTCCTTGAACGTGATATCCGCCGGCTTATTAATCTTGATTTCCTCGAAGCTGAGCCGCAAGGCCGCGTTATTCTTCACCGTCTGCCTATTGAGTTTTCTTTGAACGGCATCACTGGCATCAAAAATCCTCAAGGCATGTTTGGCCAGACCCTTGGCATCAAAATATGTTCGATTAGCGCATCTGATACGGCTCTCCGCAATATCCAAATGGCGGTTGAGCGTAACCATTTATCAATTGAGCATTATGTGTCGAATACCTATGCCGCTGGCTTATCTGCTCTGCTCGAAGATGAACGTGATCTTGGTGCCACGGTTATTGAGATTGGCGGCGGCGTGACCAGCCTTGCCTATTTCACCGATGGCGAGTTGCGCTTTCTTGATAGCATCCCTTTTGGCGGGGCCAGTATCACCAATGATATTGCCCGCGGGCTATCCATCCCTGTTGACGAGGCGGAACGCATCAAAACGCTCAAAGGCAGTGTCCTGGCTGGCCCCGGCGATAGTGATGAGATGCTGACCTTGCCCATGCTAAGCCAAGATAGCGATCATCCGCTATCAATCGAGTTAGGCGTGTTGGGGGATATCATCCGGGCGCGGATTGAGGAAATTTTAGAAATGTTGTTATTGCGGCTTGAAAAGGCCGGATACTCATCCGCCGCAGGCCAGCGCGTCATTTTAGTTGGCGGCGCCGCGCAATTACCCGGAATGCGTGAGTTTGTTTCAACCATGATTGGCCGTTCTGTCAGATTAGGCAGGCCAGCGGGGGTCATTGGTCTTGCTGATGCGACCGCCCATTCCGCCTTTGCCTCACCTGTGGGGTTAATTCATTACAGCTATGTCAGACAACCATTTGAACTATCACTTGCCGATGCTGGAACATCCAGACGATCAGGACGTCTCAGCCAGATTGGCAGCTGGTTCAAATATTACATTTGGGATGCCGGAAACCGATGAAGAGCATGTTTTTCCATCATCAGACCATGACTGGTCCGTCATCCAATGCCGGGGCGTATGTGTTGCAGGCATATTCCCCATTTAGTAGCAATTTGCCCGTTAGTTCATGGATATCGGGCAAGCCAACTAGTAGGAGATTATACCGTGACTCTTAATATATCAATCCCCAGCACGACTGAGGAATTATCCCCAAAAATCACCGTTATTGGTGTTGGCGGGGCTGGCGGTAATGCCGTCAATAATATGATTGAATCCAATCTTGAAGGGGTAGAGTTTTTAGCTGCCAATACCGATGGGCAAGCTCTTGCGGCATCTCTCGCGCCTCGCAAAATCCAGTTAGGACGTGTCCATACCGAAGGGTTAGGGGCAGGCTCAAAGCCCGAAGTTGGCCGTCTTGCGGCAGAAGAAAGCCTTGAGGAGATCATGGCCGAATTAGCTGACAGCCATATGGTATTTATTACCGCAGGTATGGGTGGCGGCACTGGCACAGGCGCCGCACCAGTGATTGCTCGTGCTGCCCGTGAGCAAGGCATTCTCACCGTGGGAGTTGTCACCAAACCATTTGAGTTTGAAGGAACACCTCGGATGCGGTCAGCCACACAAGGCATAGATGAATTACAAGCCTATGTTGATACGCTGATTATTATCCCTAACCAAAATCTGTTCCTTCTAGCCAATGAGCGGACAACATTTACGGATGCCTTTGCCATGGCGGATAATGTTCTGCACCAAGGCGTGTCGGGTGTTACTGATCTGATGATCAAATCTGGCATGATTAATCTGGATTTTGCCGATATTCGCTCGGTCATGACAGAGATGGGTAAAGCCATGATGGGGACAGGCGAAGCATCAGGTGAAAGCCGTGCTACCAACGCGGCTGAGGCGGCTATTCATAATCCGCTATTAGATGAAACCACGCTGAAAGGCGCCCAAGCCTTGCTGATCAATGTTACTGGTGGGTCTGATATGACGCTATTCGAAGCTGATGAAGCGGCAAATCATATCCGCAAAGAGGTGGATAATGATGCTATCATCATCTTTGGCGCTATCATTGATCCAAAAATGGAAGGCGTCATGCGTGTATCAGTCGTTGCTACCGGGATGGAAACGAACAGCCAATCCGCGCGGCCACCAATGCATCTGCAAACCAATGACAAAGCATCTGCCAGTGATAAAACCAGCAAAGTCGCAAACCAGCCTTTTTATGCCATTCGGCGCAAGGAAGGCGTTGTTGAAAAAATCATAGCAGAACCCACAGTGACGGCTGCAAGCAAACCCATGGGTGCCCATGTGGGGTCAGCAACAGCAGTGGAAAGCAAGCCAATGGAAGCTGCCCATCTCAAAAATGCCCGTCTTGATAATGGGGCGGCAGAGCCAGCGCTTATGCCAGAGATATCTGATGCGAGCGCTGAAACGGCATTGCGGCTTAGGGCAGAGCAAAGCCATGCTCAAGATGCCGCCACGGACGATGAGTCCCAGCTTACCATCATGGATATGATTGATGCTAAGGACGATCGGCCTGCGACTGGCGGAGCATTGCCAGCGGCTGATCATTCTGCCAGCAGTTTGGATGAGGATGCTGTGCCTTTCACATTAGGGAAAACCGTTGATATTCCTGTTGATGAGCATATTCAGCCGAAGGAAACAGCTGGTTTGATCAAGCATATCACGCGGTTATTCTCATCGCATCAGCAAGAGGAAAAGATCGTCCAAGAGCCTATTATGTCTGATGTTAAACCATTGAACCTGTGGAATGCAGACGCCTCCATGGACTCAAAAGACCTGATAAACCCCATGCTTCAATCAGATGAGGAGAGTGCTGATGAGATGATAAGCACGGGTATTGATCATCGGGCTACATCGCAACATGGTAGCATGATAGATGATATGGCTGATGATAAAGCTGAGCAAGCCAATCCGTCACTCCAAAGCGCTGAGCCAGAGCTGGATATGAAAAATCAGCCGGATGATTTTGATCTTGAGATTCCCGCCTTTCTGCGTCGTCAGGCAAACTAATCATCACGAAGGTATGATCAACATTTGAAATGGTTACCGATCTGCAACAATCGGTAACCATTTGTGATTTGCCACAGACATCAAAACAAATAATTATTAGTAAAAATAAAGGAATATGTCTGTGTTTGGCCGTCAACATACTGTTAATTCATCTATCACACGCAGCGGAATTGGTCTTCATACCGCGCGGCTGGTTTCCATCACTATTCAGCCAGCGCCCGTTAATACTGGCATCATTTTTCACCGCTCTGATCTAACTGGCATTGATACGGCTATCCCTGCCCATATCTTTAATGTCAGTGATGTGTCTCTTAATACCAGCATTTGTAATGCTGATGGGGCTGAAATAGGCACCATTGAGCATCTGATGGCGGCCTTTGCCGGCATGGGAATTGATAATGCCTATGTCGATGTATCAGGGCCAGAGCTACCCGCCTTTGATGGCAGCTCAGACCGCTACTGCCAGATGATCAATGAGGCCGGCATAAAAGAACAAAACGAAGATCGCCGTTTTATTAAAGTCCTCAAGCCAGTTTCGGTAGAAATCAACGCCTCATCATCGCACCTAACCCCCTCCTCATCTCTCCAAATCTCAACCAAGATTGATTTTAGTGACCCATTTATTGGTGCCTCGCAATATTTTTATGTTCACGACAATAACAGCTTTATTGAAGAACTGGCGGCTGCCCGGACCTTCTGTTTGCATAAGGATGTCTCACAAATGCGTGCCGCTGGCTATGCTATTGGCGGCTCATTGGATAATGCCATTGTTGTGAAAGACGGGCAGATGCTTAATGAGACGCCGCTGCGCTATACTGATGAGTTTGTTCGTCATAAAACCCTCGACTGTTTAGGTGATTTGCGGCTGGCTGGTATGGGAATTATTGGTCATATGTCGACTACACGCCCTGGACACCGCATTAATTCAGAATTGCTCAAGGCTTTGTTTAGCGACGATAGCAACTACGCGATTATGACTGGCGAGGAATTAGCCAATGCCGAAGAAAAAGTCGCCTGACGATATTTTCCAGCCCTATCGTATGAAATGAACTTTAATTGCTTTGCGTATCGGCATAATATATATTCTGTTAAGGAATTTATGGAGACAAGTTGTGCATCATCAAATGGTGAGATCAGTGTTGCTTTTTGGCATAGCATGTCTGGCTATGCTTACCGCTTGTTCAAGCGGTGATGATGAACTGGTTCAAATTGAACGCCCTGTCGAAGAAATCTATAATGAAGCGCTTGATTTGGCTCTTGCTGGCGACCAGGCTGATGCGGCATCTCTCTTTGATGAGGTGGAAAGACAGCATCCCTACTCTGAATGGGCAACGCAAGCACAACTAATGGCCGCATGGTCATTATATGAGAGCAACAATTATCCTGCCGCTTTGGCCGCATTAAACCGATTTATTGACCTTAATCCCGCGCATCCTGATATCGATTATGCCTATTTTCTGCGCGGCCAATCCTATTATGAGCAAATTGTCGATGTTGAACGTGATGCTAGCATGACCGTTGCCGCTAAAGAAGCTTTTGAGGCTTTGATCAGGCGGTTCCCAAACAGCGTTTATGCGCGTGATGCCCAATTAAAAGTAGACCTGACGCTCAGCCATCTGGCTGGCAAAGAAATGGCTGTTGGCCGGTTCTATCTGAAAGCTGGACATTATGATTCTGCGCTCCGCCGATTTAGCAAAGTTGTCGAGGATTATGATACATCTAATCAAGTCCCCGAAGCANTTTATCGGATGGTCGAGAGCTATCTGGCNCTTGGAATTGATAACGAGGCGGAACGGTCAGCAGCCGTATTACAGTTTAATTTTCCAGACTCTATTTGGACTCAACGGATGGCATTGTTGATTGATGATCCCGGACGCAATTATGACCCATCTGTGATTAGATCCTTTTTTGGTCGAGCAACCTCTTGGTTTTGATCCATGCTGACTTTACTGGCTGTTCGTAATGTCGTTCTGATCAAGGCGCTTGATCTGGATTTTCAATCAGGCTTAACTGTGCTGACTGGCGAGACGGGGGCTGGCAAATCTATCCTTCTTGATGCGTTGGGGCTGGCACTAGGCAGTCGCGCTAATTTTGGTTTGATCGGCGCCGAAAGCTCAACCGCCGAAGTCACCGCTGTTTTTAACCCTGACACCCAGCACCCCATATGGAATGTCTTGGAAGAAAATGGCATTGAGGCCGATGATGCGATTATTATGCGGCGACGGCTGCGTGACGGTAAATCAAGCGCTTTAATCAATGATACGCCTGTCAGTTTAGGGGTGATGCGGCGTGTTGGCGATATGCTAATTGAAATCCAGGGCCAGTTTGAAGGACGCGGATTACTAGATCAGGCAACACATCGGCAACTGCTTGATCAATTTGCTAATCATGACGATAAGCTGACATCTTGCGCGAATTGCTGGGANGATTGGAAAGCGGCATCAACACGCTATGAAATTGCTGCCGCCAAGCGTCAGGAAAACCAGGATTATCAGGCATGGCTCAAAGAGGCGGTGGTTGAACTTGATCAGCTTGCACCAGTGGCAAATGAAGAAACTCAGCTCATGCAAGAGCGTGAGATGTTAGCCAATATCACCCGCATTGCCGAGGCCTTAAAAACAGCAGAAACCCTTATAGATGGTGAGCAAGGCGCGATTAATCAAATTGCCCAGGCCAGCCGCAGCATTACGCGCATTGCTGATGTTGCTGGCAGTCTGATCACTGATCTGGATCAGGCACTGCAACGCACGGAAGCCGAATTGAGCGAAGTAGAACATACCCTTGCCGCTACTCAGGCTAATTTAGAAGGTGATCCTAATCGCATTGTTGTTGTCGATGACCGCTTGCACGCTCTCCGCCAGCAAGCACGCAAACATGGCGTTGATGCAGATCAGCTCGCCGCTACCCGTGATCACTTGCATCAGCAATTAGCCGAGCTTGAAGATAGTAGCGGCGACTTGACAAAATTAGCCGCAACTATGGCAGAAGCAGAGGCAAATTATCATGATGCGCGCAATGCCCTAAGTCAGTCAAGATTAGCGGCAGCCCATCGGCTCGATACACTTATCATGGCAGAATTGCCGCCCCTAAAGCTGGAGGAGGCGTGGTTCAAGACATCAATCACGGCATTGGCTGAACAGCAATTCGGCCATCATGGCAGTGATGCCATTCGCTTTGAAGCCAGCACTAATCCGGGCATGGCGATAGCGCCGATTGATCAGATTGCATCAGGAGGGGAATTAGCCCGATTTTTGCTGGCTTTGAAAGTCGTGCTGGCAGATATAAACGCTCCTGTNACCTTAATTTTTGATGAGGTTGATGCAGGCGTTGGCGGTGCTGTTGCGGATGCTGTTGGCTCACGCTTGGCACGGCTGGGAGAGCAAATGCAATCCATCGTTATCACTCATTCCCCACAAGTTGCGGCCAGAGGCCATCAGCATTATCAGATCAGCAAATCGGTAGCTGAGCATGGCACAATTTCAACAACTGCTATTCTTGATCAGAATGAACGCATTAATGAGGTCAGCCGCATGCTAGCTGGTGAGACAGTTACCGAAGAAGCACGCGCCGCCGCCATCAGATTACTTGAGGGATAAGATGGGGATAGACGATACTAGCGCCACTCTTGCCGATGTTGCTGTCGCTGATTTAACCGAAGCTGAGGCAAGCCGCGAGCTTGACCGCCTTGCCAGTGCTATTCATTATCATAACCTGAAATATCACCGTGATGATGCGCCTGAAATTACTGATGCTGAGTTTGATGCCATGATGAAGCGGCATATCGGTATTGAGGCGGCTTTTCCGCAATTAGTTAGGCTTGATAGCCCATCATTGACGGTAGGCGCAACGCCTTCATCACAATTTGGCAAATATCGCCATCATGTTTCTATGCTGTCCTTATCCAACGCTTTTGATGATGACGATGCTATGGATTTTGATCTGCGCGTCAAACGCTTTCTTAATTTGCCTGCGGATACGGATATCGCCTATTCGGTTGAGCCGAAAATTGATGGGTTATCCATTTCTCTGCGCTATGAGCATGGCGTATTGNTCGCTGGNGTGACNCGCGGTGATGGNATNGAAGGTGAGGATGTGACAGCNAATATTCGCACCATTGCGGATATCCCTGAGCGNCTNAATNATAGCAGNNNNGCTGTNGCNGANATNCGCGGTGAGATTTTTATGAGCAAGGCTGATTTNTTTNCNCTTAACGACANNCAGCAAAACAGCAATGCNAAGGTTTTTGCAAATCCNCGCAANGCNGCNGCAGGNTCTCTGCGCCAGAAAGACCCTGCCGTTACCGCCGCCAGAGCCTTGCGGTTTTTTGCCTATGCCGCAGGTGAGATGAGCGCATGGACGGTCAATAGCCATCATGATTATCTGTCACAGCTTCAGTCATGGGGATTTACCATTAACCCCTATTCAGCCTTAACCGAGAATATAGCGGCGGCACTTCGCCACTATCAGACCATTAGCGCCAAGCGTGCTGATCTGGATTATGATATTGATGGCGTTGTTTATAAAGTTGATCAGCTCGATTATCAGCAAAGGCTTGGTCAGGTCAGCCGATCACCACGCTGGGCCATTGCCCATAAATTTCCGGCAGAAAAAGCGATGACGCATATTCTGGGGATAGATATTCAGGTTGGCAGGACAGGTGCGTTGACACCTGTCGCAAGATTACAGCCCGTTACCGTCGGCGGTGTTGTTGTCTCCAATGCTACCCTCCATAATGAAGATTATATTAAGGATAAAGATATTCGCATCGGTGATCTGGTTCAGATACAGCGCGCAGGCGATGTTATCCCGCAAGTCTTGGCAGTCGATAAAGACGCAAGAAAAGATACCAGAACCGAAGCTTTTCACTATCCTGATCACTGCCCATCATGTGGATCACCCGCGATCAGGCCAGAAGGCGAAGCGGTGCGGCGCTGTACAGGTCAGCTATCTTGCCCGGCGCAGTTGCTTGAACGCCTAAAGCATTTTGTCAGCCGTGATGCCTTTGACATAGAAGGGCTAGGGGCGAGAATCATTGAAGAGCTGCATCAAGGTGACATGCTTAATGAACCTGCGGATATTTTTCATCTCAAGCGATATCAGGCAGAGCTTACAGCGCGTGATGGCTGGGGTGAAACATCGGTAAAAAACCTGCTGATGGCCATTGATCAGCGGCGGGAAATTGCGCTGGAACGGCTCATCTATGGGCTTGGCATTCGGCAGATTGGTCAAGCCACAAGTATGCTGTTAGCGCGTCATTTTGGATCACTGGAGCAACTAATGGCAACCGCCTTAGCCGCCAAAGATGAGACGTCAGAAGCATGGCAGAGCCTGATTGATATTGACCAAATTGGTGACAGTGTGGCGCGTGATATCGTGCAATTTTTTACCGATACCCATAATCAGGAGGCGTTAAAGCGGTTGCGCGATGTTGTGCATCCGGTCCCGCCCGAAGCCATAGCCTCTGATAGTCCGGTTGCCGGTAAAACGGTTGTCTTCACCGGCACATTAACCAGCATGAGCCGTGCCGAAGCAAAAGCTAAAGCCGAATTACTTGGCGCCAAAGTCGCTGGCTCCGTATCGGCAAAAACCGATTATGTTGTCATTGGCGCCGATGCCGGAAGCAAAGCCCGCAAAGCCGAGAGTCTCGGCGTTACCATCCTTGATGAAGATAGCTGGATAAGGTTAAGCCAAAGCTAAGCCTGATAGAATTGATCAAAGCGGGGCGGTTTGGGCGGTAAGCCATGCGACTGTATCACCGTCACCGTCACCGTAATCATGCGCTGTTAAAGCTGGCATGATTTTATCTTTGACGTTCTGATGATAGTGATTAAGCCATTCTCGCTCAGCCTCTGATAGCAGCGATACATCAATAAGGCGGCGATCAAACGGCACCCATGTCACATGCTCAAACCCTAGCATATCATTGGCTTTTGCGACCACTATGATCAGATTCTCAAGGCGGATACCAAAGCTACCATCACGGTAATATCCAGGCTCATTCGATAGCACCATGCCCTCACAAATGCTGACACTGCCGCGCGGTGATATGCTGGCAGGGCCTTCATGAACACCTAGCGCACAGCCTACCCCATGCCCTGTTCCATGAGCATAATCTAGCCCGGCATTCCACATCGACTGGCGCGTGATGGCATCAAGCTGAATGCCTGTTGTGCCTTTCGGGAAGATTTGTTGATCTAGTGCAATATGAGCTTTCAGGACATGCGTGTAGCAAAATATCTCATCCTTGCCGGGCTGGCCAATGGCAACCGTGCGCGTGATATCAGTCGTTGCATCATGATATTGCCCGCCCGAATCAATCAAATAGAGGCTATCGGGACGAAGCGGCGCATTGCTCGCCTCGGTCGCGCGGTAATGAACAATCGCGCCATGCGCGCCACTGCCTGAAATAGAAGGAAAGCTGTCTGAAAGATATCCGCTTACCTGTTTTCGGAAAGACTGAAGCTTCTCACCAGCCTCAATTTCAGTAAGCGTTTGATCCATAACATGCGTATCCAGCCATGCCAGAAAACGGATGGTAACGCCGAGACTCTCGGCTTTGCGGGCTTTGCTTCCGGCATCGGCGCCAATGACAACATAATCGGTTTTTGCCGATACGGAGCC
>NZIT01000089.1 GCA_002691725.1 SAR116 cluster bacterium
AAGGTATTCGCGTCAATGCGATTTGCCCCGGATATATTGACACCCCTATGTTGCAATCATTTTTTCAGGACAATGGTGATATCGAAATGCTGGAACAAGCGGTGCGTGATGTTCACCCGATGCGCCGATATGGCACGCCTGATGATGTTGCTGGATTAGTCAACTGGCTGGCTGGCGATGAGGCGAGATATGCCTCTGGTCAGCTCTGGGTATTGGATGGCGGCTTAACGGCGCAGGTCCAACAAATGCGGTTATAATGCTATTCTGTGCAAATTTGGCAGATTGAATGAAAGGACATCAAATATGGCGAAACATGCAATTATCACCTGTGCGGTAACAGGCGGGATTCATACTCCAACCATGTCACCACATTTGCCGATTACCCCGCAAGAGATTGCTGATGAAGCGGTTGCCGCAGCAGCAGCAGGCGCATCGATTATTCATTTACATGCGCGTGACCCCGAAACCGGAAAACCGGTGCATGAACCTGATCATTTTATGCGCTTTTTGCCGATCATTAAACAGCGCTGTGATGCGGTGGTAAATATTTCTACTGGTGGCGGTTTGGGAATGACGCTTGATCAGAGACTGGCGGCGGCGAAAGCGGCCAGCCCTGAAATGGCATCGCTCAATATGGGATCAATGAATTTTGGGATTTTCCCAGCCGCAGACAAGTTTTCGGAATGGAAGTTTCCGTGGGAAAAAGACTTTCTGGAAATGACGAAGGATTTTATTTTCCGCAATACATTTGGTGATATTGAACGGGTGCTGAAAGAGCTGGGCGAGGAACACGGCACCAGATTTGAGATGGAATGTTATGATCTGGGACATCTTTATAATGTCGCACATTTTGTTGACAGAGGCTTGATCAAACCGCCATTTTTTATCCAGATGATTTATGGAATTCTAGGTGGTGCAGGCGCTGATCTCGATAATTTAATGCATATGCATAAAGTCGCTGATCGGCTGTTTGGTGATGATTATGAATGGTCGGTGCTAGCCGCAGGTCGTCACCAGATGTCATTTTGTACATCGGCGGCAATGCTTGGCGGTAATGTTCGCGTTGGGCTGGAAGACTCGCTCTATATCAGTAAGGGCGAGCTGGCACAGAGCAATGCCGATCAAGTCGCGAAAATTCGCCGCATCATGGAAGACTTGTCGATCACCGTCGCAACACCCGAAGAAGCCAGACAAAGGCTAGGCCTTAAAGGCGGTGATCAGACTAATTTCTGATCATATGCTGAGACTTTTATGAAAGCGTGTAGGTGAAGGAGTAACAGATGACTGACTGGAGTCAAAAAACCGCCTTGGTGACAGGCGGTAGCCGCGGTATTGGGGCGGCGATGGTCGCCATGCTTGCTGATCTTGGCTGCCATGTCATGACCTGTGGTCGCGGGGATAGGCCAGATGATCTGCCCGATGCGGCAACATGGGTGACAGCGGATGTATCCGATGAGAATGATATTCAGCGCCTCGCCACGCATGTCAAAAACGCTGGCGGCAAACTTGATATTCTTGTCAATAATGCTGGGGTGCAGGTCGAAAAAACCGTTGCTGAGAGCAGCAATGAGGACTGGGATATGGTGATGGGGATAAATGCCAAGGCGGTGTTTATGCTGTGTCGTCAATTCATCCCGATCATGGCCTCATCTGGCGGCGGTAGCATCATCAATATCGGCTCAATTAGCGGCCATTTTTCAGACCCTTCAATGGCACTTTATAATGCGTCAAAGGCATTTGTGCATGGGCTGACCCGATCTATCGCGGTCGATCATGGGGCTGATGGGGTGCGCTGCAATGCTATTTGCCCCGGCTGGATTATGACAGGGATGGTAGATGCCGCCTTTGCGCTGGCAGAACATCCGGCGACGGCAGAAAAAGATGCGCTGGCACGGCATGCGGCTGGGCGATTTGGGCAACCTCTCGATATTGCCAAAGCTATGCTGTTTCTGGCCTCTGATGAGGCGGCGTTTGTTACTGGCCAAACGCTAACCGTTGATGGCGGCTTGACGGCAGCATCACCGATCCGGCCAGAGCTGTTTTAGATGTTATGAATAAAAAATAATCGGATGAGGGGGGATCATGAGCCGACCATTTAGCCAGACATTTGAGAGCGTTGCCGTTTTGGGCACAGGCGTTATCGGGGCTAGCTGGGCCAGTTTATTGCTTGCCAAAGGCTATCATGTTCGCGCCTATGATCCGGGTGTTGACGCGGAAAAAAAGACGCGCGCCTATATTGCTTCTGCCTGGCCGCAGCTGAACACATTGGGGCAAGTTGCCGCCGATTTTAATCCAGATCATTTGACNTTTTTCGCAAGCCCTGAGGAGGCGGTTAAAGGNGCGGGTTTTATTCAGGAAAGCGTTCCCGAACAGCTGCCNATAAAGCTCGAATTATATCAGCGNATTGANCCNGCTTTAGAGCNTGACGCGGTNATNGCAACAAGCGCATCNGGGNTATTGATTAAGGATTTGCAGAAAGGCTTTCGTGATCCATCGCGGTTTCTGCTTGGCCATCCGTTTAATCCGCCGCATTTAATCCCATTGGTTGAATTACTGGGAAATGACCAGACAAATGAGGCGGCGATCAATGCCGCCAAAGAGTTTTATGAAGCATGCGGCAAAGTCACTATTCGGGTTCAGAAAGAAGTTCCTGCCCATGTTGCTAACCGATTGCAAGCGGCGGTCTGGCGTGAGGCTATTCATCTGGTTTCGGAAGGGGTGGCATCGGTCGAGGATGTTGATAAAGCCATGACAGCAGGCCCCGGGCTGAGATGGTCGGTCATGGGGCCACATATGCTGTTCGGGCTTGGTAGTGGCGGTGGCGGCATTGGTGAGTTTTGCTCACGTTATGGTGATAGCTTTCATCGCTGGTGGGATAGTCTGGGGCAGGTCACTCTTGATGCTGACACTATTAAAGCGCTTGTCGATGGCTTGCGCGCCGAAGAAAATGGCCGTGATTTTGCTGACCTTGCCCATCAGCGTGACCGCAAGCTGATTGCCGTTATGAAAGCGCTTAATGAAGGTGATGCCAAATCAGTGAATTAGCGTTAAACCTAAAGCCAAGCGGTCAGAGGTAAAATTATTCTAAACAATTTTTATGTGAGTCGTTATGAGTTATACGCATAATAACCTCCTCCTTCAAAACCGGATTAAATTCCGGTTTTTTCTTTATGAGATATTATCATGCTTAGGGATTAAGGAGCGCGCGGAAGGCTTCAATCTTATCCCATTTGCCTTTTAGATGCGGCTGTTTGGCTTTCAGTTCAGCCAGAGGGTCAACTTCAACTGGTGCGACTGGCTCAACGGATGCGGCTGGCGTTATCGGAGCTGTTGGTAATGCGACTTGTTCAACCACAGGCTCTGCCGCTTCCATGGCAAGAGATGTGTCGGTAATGACCGCATCAGGCAAAACAGTATCAGGGCTTGTGATATCAATGGGAAAAGCATCCAGACTGGCCGTGCTTGGCATCATGCCAGCATCTTGTGCTNTATCCTGAACGGCTGATGATGGCGCTGCTGATGGCGCTACTCCAAGCGTTTCCCATACGGCATAGACCTTATTCACATAAGGCGTGTTTTGTTTAGGATCGGCATTATGATAATGGCGGATAGCTTGATCCCATGACCCATGTGCAGTTTCAAGGTCAGTCAGAAACGCCGCCGCATAGGCAACATTGGCAAATGGATCAGCCATTTCCTCAAGATCAATGAAATGCTCACCATGCCAGTAATGGCTAATCTGCATACAGCCGATATCCATGTTTTGATCACCATCGGTGAGCTGGTCTTGGGCATAGGCTAGCATGTCATCTTTGCTATCAAAAAATAGACCTTTGCCAGCATGGTTGATTGTCCAAGGCCAGCCTTTGCGTGATCCATCATCGGTCACGCGGCCAGCTTCAATGCGGGTAATCGCGGTCAAAATACCGTCAGGCATAGCGAAGGTTTGCTCAATAATCCTGGCAATATGCTCACAGCTTTCATCGCTGCCTATATGGTCTTGCATAGGAACATTATTTTGCGCCATGGCCTGAGGCATGGTCGGAGGCATGGTCTGTCCGATCACGATGACGGTTAAACCCCATAGAGAGTGCCAAAAATGTCGTTTAATTATTGCTATCATAGTGTTCTAACAGCAATTCTCATGCCATAAATTANTAATATTATAGATTAACAATAAATGATGANCTGTCGTTTAATGAGGTAACGCGCCACAACTTATGTCAGTCAGGTAAACCCATGGGTGAAGTTATATATCTCCAAAAACAATGCCCCAAGATGCATAAGATGGTGGATGATGAGAACGGCACGCTTAGTTCGGATGAGATCAGACGTCTTGAAAGTATCAGGGATAATATAGAAGAATTGCTTCATATGATTGCAGGTATTCGGCGTGACCCTAATGCTGTTGCCCTGGCGGCGGCCAGATTTGGTGTCATGCGGATGACCCAGTTATATGGCCGTGCCTATACCATAGACTTTACTAAACGCTGCGTTGAAAACATGGATATGGCGCAACATATCAGTACAGATTGAAGCACAGGCAATTTGCCTTTATACTGACCCTCTAGAGGTGAGTGTTTAGAGGTGTAACCCCATGATATCGCAAGCGCGGATGCTGCAGATTCTCGAAAGAGGAAGCAAAGATGATAAAACCAGCCGCATTGTTGACCGCCTCTTAGGACTGCTCATTATTTTGAATGTTGGGGCGATTTGCCTCGAATCCGTAGATGCGATTGGTGACGCTTATAGCCAGAGCTTCTTCTTGTTTGAAATGGTCTCAGTGTTTATATTCGGGGTTGAATATCTGCTCCGGATTTGGGCAAGTGGCGCCAATGAATCATCCGGTTATAAAACCGCCTTAGGGCGGCGTCTCAATTATGTGTTTAGCTTCACTGGTCTGATTGATCTGATTGCTATTATGCCGAGCATTTTGCAGTTGATAATGGGGCAGGTTGATTTGCGCTGGCTCCGTGCTTTACGCCTTGTCAGGTTATTTAAAATCTCGCATTACTCATCAGCATTAGAGGATTTGATCTCGGCTATTCGGTCTGAGCTAGGGTCTTTTGGTGCCGCGAGTTATCTGTTCTTGATCGCCTTATTCATGTCGAGCGCCATGATGTATATTGTCGAACACCAAGCTCAGCCAGATAAGTTTTCCTCTATTCCGCAAACGATGTGGTGGTCACTGATCACTTTAACAACGGTCGGCTATGGCGATGTATCGCCAATCACGCCACTAGGACAAGTGATAGGCGCATTTACCGCGCTTATGGGGGTTTGTGTGGTGGCCTTGCTAACAGGTATTGTCGCATCAGCCTTTTCTAATCAAATGTCTCAACGTAAAGCTATTATCGAAGCTGAGATTGCATCAGCATTAAGCGATGGTGTGCTATCCGATGATGAGCTTGTCAAAATTGAACAGCTGCGAAAAGAGTTTCATTTATCAGAACAGCATGTCAATGCCTTGATTAAGATATTAAGAGAACAAGATCATCTCATGTCTGATTGATGATGCCATTATAAACCTCGCAAGTCTTCTCACTATTAATTTAACATTATGTTCCGTCAGTCGTTCTATTTTATGAAGGATACGGGATATGAAACTACCTTTACCTGTTGATCAATTTATTCGGCATCAGCCGCGGCTTGTTATTTCACAAGGCCTGCCGGTGATATCGGCTGGCATAGCTACGGATCAGGCATATTATCTAATGTCGGGCAAGGCGAAAGATATATCCGCATCTCGCGTCAAGAAAGCCTTTGATGCAGGTGATATGATCAGTTTTGTTGCTTTCCTGGCTTTGGATAGCTATGCCACTGATGTTATTGCTAAAACTCGGTGTGAGGTATTGGCGATTCCGCGCCATGTGATTGAGGATCAATGGGGATCAGAAGATATTGCCAGCTGGGTTTTTGCCTGTTCCATGGCATCAGATGTTGTCAAGAAACAGAACCCCACCATGGTGGATTACGTCAAATGAGCTCTCTTGTATCCCAAATAACCATGTTTAATGGTGAGGTGTTGTTTCGGCAAAGCCAGCCCGCAAAACATTTCTACCTTGTGCAATCAGGCATGGTGATGGTGCTTGATCAATCGGGCAGAACGATTATCCGCTATTATGAAGCTGATCAGATGTTTGGTTTGCCTGAAGTCCTGGCAGGGATTGACTGGCCGCATACCGTGATCGCTTATGGCAAAACCGTTGTCAAAATCTTTGCTGCCGATATTGTGTTTGATCGCATGGAACATATGCCTCATGCCCACCAGCAATTTATTAATCAAATGGCACATCTAAGTATCTAATAGGTATCTAACAAATATCTAAATGTCAGTTCTGCACCAATGCCGATATATTGGCATGGAATATGCAAAAAGGTTCTTGTTCTATCGATAAAGGAGCAAGTGATGAACGAACATCTCGTCAAGACATTTGAAGAAGCAGAAGATGCGCCGCAATCCAGGATTGGTGTTAATGTAGTCCATTTTGACGATCAGGATAAGGTCACGCATAGCGAGACTATGCCACTCGCGCATTATATAAATGACTTTGGCCAGACCAGTGAGACGTATCTGGCTATTCATCAGAAGCTATCGACGCGATAAATTGACGTCTTGATTCTTGGCTGAATTGGTCAGCCGTCCAGCCGTCCATCTCGCCAGCCATATATGGGGCTAGCTGAAGATATAAAAATCAAAACAGGATTTAACCGATCATCTGCATCCGTGATAACCGCCGCCGTTCAGATGATGAAGGAATACGCAGCATTTCACGATATTTTGCAACCGTGCGGCGGGCAAGCGTAATCCCTTGATCGCTAATTTCAGCAGCAATATCACTATCGCTAAGCGGCTTTTTAGGGTTCTCACTTTTGATGAGATGCTCTATGCGTGTGCGGACAGCGGTTGCCGCCATATTGCCATCACCCTGATCAGAGACAATAGAAACACTGAAAAAGGCTTTTAGCGAAAATGTCCCGCGCGGGGTGTTAATGATCGTTCCATTCGTCACGCGGCTGATCGTGCTTTCATGCATGCCAACGGCATCAGCAACAATTTTCAATGACATAGGCTTGAGCGCTTCCATGCCGTATTTCATGAAGTCTTGTTGTTGACGGACAATCTCACCGCAGATTTTAATCGTTGTTGCATTGCGCTGATCTAATGCTCGTTTTAGCCAGCGTGCTGATCCCATGGCATTAGACACAAACTCATTTTCATCGCTCTGGCCAGTTTTCTCGACATTTTTCTCAATCGATTTTGCATAGCCTTCATTGATATGCAAGGTCGGCAGCGTAGAGCGATTGAGATCAACCGCCCATCCATCAGTGGTTTTACGAACAATAACATCAGGTTCAGATAATGGCGGCAGATCATTGCTATACGCTTCGCCTGGCTTGGGGTTAAAACTGCGTATTGTGGTAAGGGCATCAATAATGGCATCCTGATCGCATTCGGCTTTGCGGGCAAGATTGGCAATATCGCCTTTGCCAAGAATATCAAGATGACCAAGAACGACCGCCATCACATGATCATAGCAATTTCCGTCTTTGGCCTGAAGCGTGAGGCATTCCGCCAGATCACGCGCAAAGACGCCGACAGGCTCTAATTGGTGAAGTTCTTCCAAGACAGCGTTTAGGCGGATTTCTGATACCCCTGTTTGGGTTGCAATTTGCGCAAGCGGCGTATCAAGCCAGCCAGTCGGCGCGAGCATATCTGTCAGCATATAGGCAATGGCGCGATTTTCGGGTGAGATGCCTAAATCAATTTGGCTGATAATTTTGGAATGAAGCCCTGGTTCTGGATTAGCAATTTGCCCCATCCAGTCATGATCTTCGCCATAACCGCTATGTTGTGTTGCCGCCAGATCACGGGAGGAATAGCGGTTATCCATATCCGCATGTTCGGTTGGATCATCGCTAAGAGCATTATTTTCAGGAGTAATTTCGGTTAGAGAGGGGGCTGTTTCCGGATTTGTGTCTGGTGCAATTTGGTCTGCCGGATTTGTGTCTGGTGCATTTTGGTTTGGCGGGTTTTGATCTTGGGATAAGGACGTTTGCTTTTCTGCCTCTTTGCTTTCCACTTCTAAAAATGGATTTTCTAGCGCCTGGTCTTCTAGGAACTGGCTTATCTCGACATTAGTCATTTGCAGTAATTTAATCGCCTGCTGCAATTGGGGTGTTATGATCAAAGATTGCTTTTGCTTCGCTTTAATTGATGGCATTAACTGCATNTCATCCTCCCACGTCAATGTTATGACTGATAANATGAGGCAAGATGTCAATGATCGCAAAATAAACATTTGACGATAAAAATTGTCAAAAATGTGATGAATATAATAAGTGAATTCAATATATTAGATAAAATTGGTTAATAAATAGTTAATTTAGTGTCAAGTTTCCGGCGCAAAATAGGCACTTATTATGGTATGGTATTTGCAATATAAGAGACTTTGATTAGCGTCATGTGATAAAGGATTGAGGCCGCATTCATGATAACCTTGAGCAAACAAACCCCTCAACGGAAGGTCGGATGCCAACGCTGCCGAATTATTCGGCTATTTATGCTGACCGTATTGATGATGGTTGTGCTGGGGCTGTTAGCCTCTGATAAGCTTCATGTTCTGCAAGAGGTGACAACAGCGCGTGTCGCTATGGTTATCTGGATCATTGGCGGGGTTGGATTTTTTGCCAAGCTAGGCTTTTGGCTCTGGCAACGTCGTCGTCCTTCTCATACGGATGCTGATTCAGGTACTAATTCAGGCGCTAATCCGGATGCAAGCTTGAGCTCTAGCGATCCTGAACAAGCCTGACAGCCATTTCCTGATAAGGGAAAAATCGGCCATAGCGATCTCCAGTGAAAAAATTGACCGTGTAGTAATGCCTTGTCGCATAGGGGTTTTGCTCACCTGTCCAGTATGGTTCGGCGGATGTATTGGGGAAAGCCTCAGCATCAATTTTCGCGCCAGCACATTCATGACAGACAATCCCTTCCAGCTCCTCCACATTGGGCAGACGCCAATTTCCGCCTAGCTGCTCATTGGCGATGGTGATCGCTTGCTTGATGTCTTCGTGATTGAGTTTAACAATCTTGCCAATGCAAGTTTCACCATCCCATGACTGGCCAACGCTACATCTCAGCCACTCAACTCCCGATTTGATATCAATGACAATATGATCACGCATGATGAATTGCGTAGAGGCCAGGCCAGACTTAATAACATAATTCTTAATAACATAATGCTTAATAGCATAATTAAGGCCAACAGCTAGCAGGCACATCATTAATATGCGACTAAAAAAGTTGCGATTAAAAATGGACAACATGGATAAGCTCCATTTCCAATATTAGTTAATTATAATATAGTCTATCTTATAACAAAGTAACACTGCAACTTTTGCACCAATATTTTAGCAGGTCTGTAAAAAAGTGGTATTAAACTTGCACAGACCTTGATGATTTGAACGGCAAACACGGTATTTTATTATGGATATTGCATCAATAATTGGATTTATAGGCGCTGTCGGTATGATCTTGATGGCAATGATCTCCGGCGGGGGAATTGGCCCGTTTATAGACACTCCATCAATTCTTATTGTCTTTGGGGGAACATTCTTTGCCGTAATGTACACCACTCCTCTTGGAACATTCCTGGGTAGTTTTGGTGTCATGGCGAAGGCATTTATGCCGCCGATCAAGAAATATGATGAGCTTGTCACCCGCATGGTTGAGCTTGCTGGTATCGCCAGAAAAGACGGCATGATGGCATTAGAAGGCCAAGATGTGCCAGATAAGTTTTTCTCAAAAGGTCTGCAAATGCTGGTTGATGGCGCCGATGAATCAAAATTGACAGCACAATTAACACAAGAAATTAAGGCCATGAAATCGCGCCATGAAACCAATCAAAACGTCGTCAAGGCATGGGTTGATCTAGCGCCTGCTATGGGCATGATCGGAACACTGGTTGGGCTTGTGCTTATGCTTGGTAACATGGCTGACCCGAAAGCGATTGGCCCGGCGATGGCGGTGGCCTTGCTGACGACACTTTATGGGGCGTTTATTGCCAATATTATGTTTTCTCCGATGTTGACAAAGCTTGAAGGCTTTACCGCGCATGAAGCGATTTATCGGGAAATGGTTGTTTTAGGATTGAAGAATATTGCGCGTGGCGAATCTCCTCGCAACATTCAAGATCAGATGGTTTCTAACCTGCCACCAAAGACGCAGGCTGCCCTTGAAGCCGCGGCATAAGCGGCTCAAATCAGGGTAAAATAAAGCCGCGGCATAAGCGGCTCTATTTAGGCTAAAGGAATAAGGAAAGGATCGCGACATGGCATCAGAAGCCGAAGCAGCGCCTGAAGAAGAACAGGAAGAAGAAGAATGTCCCAAATGCCCCCCTGTGGGCGCACCGGCCTGGATGGCGACATTTGCCGATATGGCCACGCTTCTTATGGCGTTCTTCGTTCTTATTCTGTCTTTTGCGGAATTTAACGTGCCAAAGTTTAAGCAGATTTCAGGTTCTCTGAAAAATGCCTTTGGTGTTCAGCGCGTTATCCCTATCGTTGAGCAACCTAAAGGAACAACCGTGCTATCGCTCGATTTTAGCCCTTCTCCAGCGCCTTCTTTAACTCAGGATATGACACAGCAAACGACTGATATCACAAAGCCTGATCTGGAAGTGCAAACCAAGACCAATGAAGGTGAGGGCGAGGAAGGTAAGGCGGATGATATTCTGAAAGCCCTGGAAGACGCCATTGCGCGCGGTGATATTGAGGTGCAAACCTTAGGCGAAAATGTTGTTGTTAATTTCACAGCAACCGATTCGTCCGAGCAAAGTATGCCGCAATTGCTTCGTGAAACGCTTGATGCGCTTGAGAAAGCCGAAGAATCAGGCGGCAAGTCTGAACAAGATGTGCTGTTTGGCGGGCTTGAAGAAAAGCTGGAAAAGCTATTAGCAGCAACTGAGGCGGCTCAACAACAACAAGACCAAGCCGCGCAAGCCGAAAATGCGGCAAGTGCCGCCGCCGCCGAATCCACCCGTAAGGCCCAAATTGCTGAAGATGAGATGAAAATAGCATTGCGTCAGGAAATAGGCCAAGGTCTTGTCGATGTTCAACGCGAAGAAGATAAAGTGATCATAACCGTTGGTTCAGGTGGTGCTTTTGCTTCGGGGTCAGCTGAATTAACCGCCGATGCAATTGAGGTTATGAATAAGATAGCCGGGGCCAGTTCTGAAAGCAAAGGCATGATCAAAGTGTCTGGCCATACCGATGATGTTCCGCTGATCTTTGGCTCGGCCTATCGGGATAACTGGGACTTGGCGGCAGCACGGTCAGCTAGTGTTGTCCAAGCCCTCCAAAATACAGGTGTCATTAATGGCGAAAGACTGGAAGCCATTAGCTATGGCGAAGAAAAGCCAGTCGATAGCAATGATACCGAAGAAGGGCGTCAGAAGAACCGCCGTATTGAAATCGAAATCAATTATTAATCCTCCTATAAACCTCAACCCCATAGCCTGATATGTATAGGTTATGGGGTTTATTTTATGCCTCTGAAAGCTGGAGTGATATCGCATATCCGCCTTTGCGGTACAGCCTAATATCGCACGCCTAATATCGCACCCTTTAGCGTCGATCATGATCGTATCTATGCTGATGAGTCGTATATCAGGAATGACGGAGCAAGGATTTGGCAGCCATATTAGGGATTAGGGGTTAGGGATGGATAAAATGACAGCTAAAATGGGCGCCAGCTATGCTTGTCAGATATGACCAGAACAGTAAGCCGCAGTGATGGATTTCTAAGGTTGGTAATGAGGCGGCAGGCATGGACATAAAATGAAGGGGTCAAATAGTTGCCCCCACCTCAATATGATATGTGCTTTAAGTGCTTTAAGTGCCGGGGATTGTTGAGCGCTTCTTCTTCTTTTTAGGCTTCTCATCTTCGACAGGATCGCCAACAAGCGAGTCTTTGAAATGTGTTTTTGGGTCAACCTTGCGGCATGCTTCCTGGACTTCTCTTAAATCCCTGGCGGCAATAACCAACCACATTTGGTATTGTCTATAAACAATAAAGCTGCGCAACATCATCAGCGACGCGCGCTTAAAATAGACGCAAAGCACGATATAGCTAATCACAAATAGCACCCAATGGACGGCAAAGGTGATAGCATAAATCAATGATATGGCTAATAGTGGCTCAAACAGCCGATGCTGAACTAACCATATGGGCGGCACGAATGTCGCCACCGGATCAGGCGTTGTGTCTATGATCTCACAGCGCCGATAAAGATCACGCAAAACCTCATAGACAATCAGGTCCTGTCTTTTTGGGAAGTCATAATCATTAATATCCATTTGGATTTTTTCGGCTATCTCAGAGTCTATAAACTCATAAGTTGCCCCTAATGGCCCATAACAAACGACATTATAAATAAGCCCATCACGCCAAATGGTCAGAAGAACGCCGGCGTCTTCATCACATTCTTCGAGCAAATCCTGAAAATCATTAATGCCGCTTCTAAACGGCGTGCTATCATAGCCAAAAATCACATCGCCGGGCTGCAATCGCATCGACCGCGCCCGAGAAATCGCGCTGACTTCTTTAATTCTGATAAGATTAGATAGGGCATCCTCATTTGTCGGCTGCCCATCTGAATAGGTACTATCTTGCATCCATCACTCCAGTTATGATGGTATCATAATTATTATGGATAGGTGATGTTGTTTTTATTTGCCTCAATTTGTTGCATAATCGCCTGATTTTGCGCCATCATCTGAGCAATTTTTTCAAGCAATTCCCCTTGGCGAGTATAAATAGCATTGAGCTGACGTCCGTCATCCATATTGGTGGACATAGCGGTTATCGCTTCCATGGTATTGGATTCAATTTGATTAAGCTGAGACCCTATTTTTCTGTTTTGGCTGCCAAGCTCTTTCGCAAGGCCTTTAGAAACCGCTTCGGTGAGCGTCTTATTGGAAGCATTCACCTTATCAGAGGTCTCCTGCATCTTCGTTACAATCGCATCACGGGTCATGGAAATGCTGTCATTTAATCCCTGCAATTCAGAAATCAGCACCTGGTTTTGGCTAACCAGAGCCTGCTGAGTTTCCATAGCGGCTTTCAGGCTTGTTAATGTGCTGTTGACTTCGTTGACATTTTCAGCGAACACCACCAACGCCTCACGGCTTGTTGTCGTGATAGAGTTGAGATCAGACATGGTGCGAAAATAAATCAGCCCAGCAAATACCGTCGCCACAAGNGTTGTAATCATGGCACTGTAAAAAATAATGGTCGTTGATTTATNAATTTGCTTCACATTTGCCTCCAGCACCTTGCTTTCGCGTTTAATCTTGCTGTATTCCGCTGTCACATCAGTAGCAGCATCAGCAGCATCAAGAGCAATATTAATACTGTCCTGAATATCCTTAGGTCGCATACTCATTCTTATCTCCTCACGAGCGTTGGCGCCAATTGGCGGCAAAATCCGATTTCTGCTTAAAATATGCACATTCCGTGCCAGTCGTCATAAAAACCGTTCTTGATGGAAGCATTGGACCCTTAAAACCAAAGGCACGGCATCCATAGGGTTTTTTCTTGTCATGAGTGATGAAATGATGCTGACACGCATAACAATTAACAGGGTTTGGATTGCTGGCGGCCTTTTTCGCGTTAGCTCTTGTCATTCGACCGTCTCCGTAATGACATCAGCATCATGATCCATTGCGCTATTTGAAAGCGAATGGCACCCATAAAACAAAAAACAGCAGCTATCCACGATATTATGGCGCGGATATCATTTCCCTGATCACGCCAATCTACCCCTGATATCACCAGATATACAGCACAGCCCAAAAATGTCAGACTGCTGATCATTTCTCCTAAACTATGTTGTCTATGACGTGCCATGGTATACTCCGTCTNACTCACTTATGTCATCAACTGGCCAAACTCATCATACTGCATATCCGTCGGCACGGAAACATCTGGTTCCGCCATAATCTCACCCCGATCAACGCGATAGATATAGGCCAATACAACCGCCACAGCATTATAAAGCTTGTCACTGATCTCTGCCCCGATATCACCCGTGAAATACAATGCTCGCGCCAGCAATTCGTTGCGGAACACCGTAATCTGGTGGGATTGCGCCTTTTCAATGATGCGTTCAGCAATAACGCCTTTACCCATAGCAAGAATAACAGGCGCGCCGCCTTCCTCTGCCACATAACGTAAGGCAACAGCAAAGTGGGTTGGGTTAACAATAACCGCCGTCGCATCAGATACATTTTCCAAGGCATCACGCTGACGCGCGCTTTGCTGCGTTTGTTCCATCTGCATGCGTCTAATCTTAGCTTTTACTTCGGGTGAGCCTTCGGTTTGCTTCATNTCATCTTTAAGCTCTTTCACCGACATCCGAAGCTGTTTCATCAGGGTATGACGCTGCCAAAAATAATCCAGGGTGGCGATAATCAGCAGCACCACTAAAAGCATACCGATCAATATCTGAAACCCCACAAGCATAATCTCTAAAGCCTGGTTCAACGTGCTCTGCGAGAGGGGCAGCACTTGTGGCATGTATTTGTAAATAACAAAACCGGAAATGCTAAATAGCAGAATGACTTTCAATAAGGATTTCCCTAATTCCACTAACCCCTTGACGGAAAAAATCCGGCCAAGGCCTTTAATGGGATTAATGCGATTGCCTTTGAAAGACATCGCTTTTGGCGCAAAATTAATGCCGCCAACAGCAATTTGTGTGATCAGAACAACANCCAAAATAGGCAAACCAAGAAAGCACGCAATCAAGATCATGCCCCAAAATGCCACCTCAAGCTTGACCAACCAGTTATTGTGAAGCATATCAGCATGATCAATTTGAAACAAAGACCCCCAAGCCGACAACATGTCTCGTGCAAACATCGGAACAAGCGATATCAGCAAAAGCCCTGCCGCCATGCCGGTAAAGACGAACATCTCTTTTGATGTTAATACCTGGCCGTCCTGACTTGCTTTATCAAGTTTTCGTTGGGAAGGCTCTTCGGTCTTCTCTTGGCTATCATTCTCTTCTGCCATTTACATCGCTCCGATCAGATTAAGCATATGCTGGATGGCATCATCGGTTAGATCAGCCATAGCATATCCCAGAAAATCTGCTGAAAAATAAAGAACAAGAAATACCCCAATCAATGAGATGGGAAAGCCGAATGAAAACAGGTTTAGCTGTGGTGCTGAACGGGTAATGATACCGATTGATGTATTAATAAATAATAAAATCATTGTCACCGGAAGCATAATCATAGCGGCGGTAAAAAACATGGCGCCAGCGGCCTCTATCCCTGATTGAACCATCACGCTGGTATCAGGCTGATAGCCGACCGGCATGATGGAATAGGTTTCAAGGATAGCCCTGATAACAATCAGATGACCATCTAGTGAGACAAAAATAACCATCATAAACAAATATAGAATCTGGCTGACAACTGGCGTTTGGCCGCCAGCGTTAGGATCAATTTGTGAGGCATAACTCAAGCCTGAGGTTGAGGCGATCTTTTCACCCGCAAGCGATACCGCACCAAAGAAAATCGTTAAGATCAGCCCGGCGGTCAAGCCAATGCTAATCTCGGTCAAGATGATCGTGATCATAGCTGGTGAGCCGAGCTGTTCGGCGGAAATAGGCTGTGCTGCCATGGCCACTGATGAGGCGAGGGTGAAGGCCATGATGATACGGATTTGCAGGGGAACCCAGCGCGCGCCAAAAAATGGCGCTGAAAATAAAAACGCCCCAATGCGTAAACTGAAAATCAAAAACGTCGCCAGATATGCCATGATAATTTGCATATCCATGCCGGGCAATGTCATGCCCCCTGATCCTCCTATGGCCAAATCACCCATCATGTATTCATCGCCACAATCTGATCAAAGGTGAACGCGAAATATGATGTCAGCGTGTTAAGCATATAGCCAGAAAGCAAACCAAAAACCAGGAGAACAACAATCAGTTTCGGAACAAAACTCAAGGTCATTTCATTGATTGACGTTGCCGCCTGAATAATACCAATGAGCAAACCAATGGCGAGCGCTACACCAAGCAGAGGCCCGGCGGTAATAATAATCTGCCAGAACATATTTTGTAGTTGGTCTACATTACTATCGAAACTCATGATTTGGTCT
Organism: SAR116 cluster bacterium; assembly: GCA_002691725.1. GTDB lineage: Bacteria > Pseudomonadota > Alphaproteobacteria > Puniceispirillales > UBA1172 > UBA12202. The sequence goes on from NZIT01000089.1 coordinate 16,175, forward strand.
CCTCAAGACAAAGCCTCATTAGGTAACAGAATACGTGGCCGCCAAAGAGCTAACCGTCATCGCCCAGCCATCAACCAGAACAAAAAGCAGCAATTTGAAGGGCAGGGAAACAAGCATCGGGCTTAACATCATCATGCCCAGTGACATCAGCGTTGACGCAATAACCATATCAATGACAAGAAATGGCAAGAATAGCAGAAAGCCGATCTGAAAGGCGGTTTTCAATTCCGATGTGATATAAGCCGGCAGAATAACGGAAAATGGAATATCGGCGTTTGTCGCATAAGGCTCATCACCAGCCATTTCAGCAAACATGGTTAAATCATTAATCCGCGTATTATTGACCATAAAATCCTTGATTGTTGCGCTTGCCGTGCTAACGGCTGTCGCTGGATCAATCTGGCCATCTAAATATGGCGCCAGGGATTGGTCGTAAATGATCGTGAAGGTTGGTGCCATAATAAAGAATGTCAAAAACAGCGCAATCGCAATCAGCACCTGGTTAGGTGGTGTCTGCTGTGTGCCTAGCGCTTGCCGCAGGATAGAGAGAACAATGATCACCCGGGTGAATGAAGTCATCCCCAGTATCAGCGACGGCAATACCGTCAGGGCAGTCATCAAAAACAGAATCTGCAAAGACAGCGAGTATGTCGATGAGCCATTATTGTTATCAACAACAGTAAAGGCCGGCATCCCCTCTAGCGGTTGGCCGAGGCCAGTTTGAGCTAATGCCGTGCCTGCCATAAGCATGAATGTCAGGGTGAGGATGGCTTTTATCAAAGCGTTATACATGGTCATGACTGATCCAATCCCAGATTTGGGTTACGAAGCCGCGCCTGTTTCATGGCCTCTAAAAACGGCGTATTTGATGCGGATTTAGTGGCGGGTTTAGTGGCGGATTTATCTGCTGACTTTCCAGCTGACTTAATTTTTGGTGCTGTTATCTGTTTAGCTGATGATGCGGTATCACTATCCTTAGCATCTAAGGCGTCAAAAGGAACGGCGTCAAAAGGAACAACGACTGGAGACTGATTTTTGGCAGAGACGATGAGAAAGGTTTGGCCATCAACCTTAATCAATTTAGCTCGCTCATTAGCGCCAATAGGGGTGTCTTCCATCAGCTTAATGCGGCGCTGGGAACCTAATTGCTTGGTTAACGGCTCTTTATATCGGCGCACCAACACCATAATCCCGATCAATACTGATAGAAATACAGCGATGGTACCCAGTTGAGTTATAGAAAACGTATCTGACATTTTTGCCCCGTTATCAATTCCTCTACGGGAAAGGCAAAAGCTGTGCCAGTTTCAAAATAAAATTAATAACTGTTTGTTAATAAACAGAAAAATAATTTATGCATTAGTAATTTATTTATAGTGTCAGAAAATTGTCACCGCAGGATGTGGTGATTAGAGATTTTCCATGCGCTTTTCAGGGGAGACAATTTCGCTGAAACGGATACCAAATCGCTCGCCGACCATAACGACTTCGCCGCGCGCAATAATGGTGCCATTAACCAGAATATCCAACGGATCACCAGCCAGGCGGTCAAGTTCAATCACCGATCCCTCATTCAAGCGCAAGAGATCGCGTATCTTAATCTCTGTATTGCCGACCTCAACTGTCATGATAACTTCGATATTTTCAAGAACCCGCAAATTATCAACGGATACTCTTTCGTCAGCCATAGATGCCGATGGCTCAGCAGCAGCTTGGGTGTTTTCGGTCTCGTCGGTTTGGTTTTCCGTTTCATCAGACATGGGTCTATCCTCTTCTCATTCGGCCTAATGCGGCCATATACAGCGTCAAAAAAAAATCTTTACTCAGCTATTCGTTTGGTCAGTTTGATAGCAGCTTGACCGTTCATCTCGCCAACCTCACCAACAAAAATCACATTATCTTCTAGTAAGATATCAACCCCATCATTGACTTGCATTGGGAAAGTATCGTCTTTTTTCAACGTAATCAGGTTACGCATAGAAACACTTGGCTCACCAAGTCTAGCCATTATTTTCAACGGGATTTCCATAATCGCCTGTTCCATCCGTTCTTTCCATGATTTGTCGTCATCAACAAGATCAGTTTGCACGCGCGACCGCAATTGGCTGGCAATTGGCTTTAATGTTTGCAAGGGATAAATCACATCAAAAGATGCGGCTTCAACATTAGGCAGCTGCACAACAAATGAACAGATAATAACGAGATCACTACCATCTACGAAAGACACAAATTGAGGGTTCACTTCACGACTTGTTGGGGTGATGCTAATCCGCATGAGGTCTTTCCATGCTTCCTCCAAGGCCGAGTTTAGCCCTTCGGAGATAAGCTCAATAACGCGCTCCTCGGTTGAGGTAAACTCACCTTTGCGATTCTTGATCTTGGATATTTTGCCGCCATAATAGGCATTTGTCAGGATTGAGATAAACGTTGGATCAAGCACCAGCATCATAGAGCCGCGCAATTCTTCTATCCGCGATATGCTCATGCTGAGAAAATTATCAACATCAGCTGAATATTCATCATAGGTTTTGACTTCTGGCGGGAAGGATGAAATGCGCGGCTGTATCCGCAACATAGGCAAGAAAATTCCGCGCGCTAGTCGAGAAAATCTCTCATTGATCATCCGCAGCGCGTAATAATCACCAAGCAGGGATAAGTCATCAGAGCCAAATTGAAAGTCACGAATATCGGTGCTTTCACTGATATCAGCGATCGCTGGTGCGGCCTCATTCTCATTATTGAGGCCGTCAATCAGAGCATTGACTTCATTAGTGCTAAGTTTGCGCGTCGATGTCATAGACTAACCTCTAATCCTGATTCCCTTACACTATTGCCATTATTGAAGCACAAGTGAGGTGAAATGCACTTTTTCAATACCGCCAAAGCCTTCCAATTCTTCTAATTCGGCGTTAAGAGCATCTCTGATCGAGTTAGCCAGAGTCTTGCGGCCTGCCTCGCCTTTGATATCCTCTTCGCTGAAATTACCAATGCGCTGAAGAATAACTGACCGCAGCCCCAGCTCATGCGCCTCAACATTGACCATCACGGTATCATCATATTGGGTTGATACGGCTAGACCTAATTGCAGCATTTTACGAGAATTAGCCAAGTTTGTGGTAAATGTGCCTGCAAATTCATAGTAAATTGTCTCAAAGGTTTCTTCTTCTGGAGTATCCTTTGACACTTTTTCCGGATCAGCATTAGCATCTTCTTCAGCCTGTTTTTCGGCTTCTCTTTCCTCAATACTGCGCTCAATCATTTCTTCTAATTCTTCTTTTTCAATGACATCACTAGCAGGGGCAAAAAAGAAATAGCCAACAACTAGACCAATGGTAATCATCCCTCCAAAAAGACCAATCCTTTTAAGCAATGGCATTAAGCCACCAGATTTCTTCTCATCTTCATTTTCTTCAGCCATGTCGTTTCCCTCACATAGTGACGTTAAGCCAGAATGTTAACTTTTCCTGTTTTAGCATCTTCTAATATTTTAGTCGATTCATCGTCGCCATTAGTGGCATTTTTTGTTGCATTTTTGCTGTCATCTTCGGTTGCGCCAGAGCCTTGACCATTTGATCCTTGGCCATTTGATCCTTGCTGAGCTGAGTGGTGTGAAAACCCTTGTCCCATTGATGTTTGCATCTGTAATTTTAGACCATGTTGCTCCAACGCTTGTTGAAGTTTCGGCTCGGCATCGGCAAGCATAGCCGCGGCTTCTGCTGTTGCTAATGTGATTTGAACATGGGATGTCTGTCCAGTCATATTCACCTGCACAACCAGCCGCCCTAATCTTGCCGGCTCAAGAATAATGCGAATAGTCTCATCGCTCCCCTTAGCGCCATTGCTTTGGATATTGCGGAGTAGCCGTTCTGACCAATTGGCGTCATTCATATTCAAGCGTAACAGACGCCCATCTCTGCCTTGATCAAGACCCATGCGGGTATCAAGAGAGGCATCGGATTGAGCATTGGCCTGAGCATTAGATTGGGAATTGGCCTGAGCATTAGCTTGGGAATTAGCTTGTGGGTTTTGTTGCCCATGTTGCTGATGTCCTGAAAAATCGCCATTTTGATCAGCGTCTGTCATTGGCGTTGCTGCCATTGCCGCCGCCGATGCGCCAGCTGAGGTACCAGATGAGGTGATCTGCTGGCCTGATAGAGATGCTGACAGGCGCTGTGATTTTATGGTTGATGCCATCATAGCCTGCTCATCTTTTGCCATGCTATCATCTGACTTCATGGCCTTATCAGCGGCATCACTTTTGATGTCAGCACGATATTGCGCTTTGCTATCTGCTGGTGTGGATATCGCGCTTTCCGATTTAAGGGCGGCTGATTTCAAATCCAATTGGCTTGCGCCCATTGCCGCAGGCTCAGTCAGGGCGCTCTCAGTGGCCTTGGCCATGGGTGAGTTTTTAGCAAATGGACCATATTGGTCGGTGATTGCCGCATGAACAGGCTTAAGCGGCGGATGCCATGATCTTAACGGAGGGGCTTTGATCGTGTTAGCATGGCTCATCTCACCCACGATTTGTGCCTCTGGTATAGCGCCAGTTGCCGGAATGGTGCCATCAAGATTTTGCAGCACCATTGGGTTAAGCTCGGATGCTTCAGGGGCTTGGCTGTCGATGGATTTATTATCCGTCTTGCGGATCAGACTAGCCAGAACCTGAATGGGATTTTTTGTCTTTGCATAATGTCCGCGCGGCTGTCGGCTGGCGGATTGGCTCAGAGCAAGTAAACTCTGCTCAGCCTCAGGCGCGTCAGCTTTTTGAGCTTGATCAGCCGTGTTATTCGCCACCCCAGCTTCAGCTAAAGGTGCTGAAAAAAGGGCATTAAGCTGGTGGATGTGATCGCCTGGCAGACCATCTGGCGCTGCCTCCATTGAGGCACTATCAGCCTCGCCAAGCAGGTGCGAGATAACAGGCAACAGATCAGCTTTTCCCGTGTCATCCAGATATGGTTGAAGGCTCGTATCAGCCATTAACTGAGCGGCCATGGTTTCCGCCTGTTGCTTCATATCCATGTCAAGATCGCCGCTATCTAATTCAGCAACTGCCGCCATAATGGCATCAAATATGGCCACAACGCCATCAACCGATGGGCTGTTGGAACTGGCGCTGCTCTCAACTAAAGCGGCCCCTTTTGGCATATTGGCATTGATCAAGGTCATAGGGATTGCTATCCATTTTCATCAATTCATCGAGAGAAGTCTGCAAAAACAATGCCAGAATTGCTGGTGATTTGGGGAATTAGCCTTTTGGATGATGGGCGCGCGGAATATCGGTTTCGGCTTTTTCTTGTTTTTCTTCTCTTTTAGTTAGCTGATATTGGCGCGATTTTTCTTCTGCTCGATTTTGCCGGTTTAATGCTGTGCCAAGGGTAAAGCGCTCCTCATTGATCTCATCTTCAAGAAAGCTCATGCGCTGCTCAATCACTTTCAGCTGCTCGCTAATTTTACCGCCATAATGTTGGGCGGCGCGCAACGACATCATTGAGGTCAGGCCGGGGTGAGGGCGCGTATTATCCGCCATCTCGGTCAGCTTATCGCCGATATTGCTAATTTTCTTATGCTCATCATCAAGAGTTCGGATCGTTTCCGCGCGTGCCATCACTGTCATTTTTTCGCGCAAGGCAAGGCGTTGGAATATGTCGCGTGGCTTAGTCATTAGCTTACTTTGGCATCAATGCCGATAGTCCTTCTATGCTCGTTGCCAGATTAGCTTTCTCGGCTTCCTGTTGCTGGATATAGGCCATCATGGAAGGCCATAACTGGACAGCGCGATCAAGCTCAGCATCTTGTCCCTGGCGATAGCCGCCCATCAATATGAGGTCTCGGTTTTCCAAAAATAAGGCAACAAGCCGCTTAAACTGCCGGGCTTCTGCCTGATGTGTATCACTCGTAATTTCATTCATCACGCGGCTCACCGATAGCGACACATCAATCGCTGGATAGACCCCCATCTGCGCTTGCGAACGCGACAGAACAATATGCCCATCCAGAATAGCGCGAGAGATATCAACAACAGGATCATTCTGATCATCACCATCAGCAAGCACAGTATAAAACGCAGTTATAGAGCCAGCACTTCCCTCACCAGCACCTGTCCGTTCAATGAGCCGCGGCAACAATGAGATCACAGATGCCGGATAGCCTTTTGAGGTTGGCTGTTCACCCAATGATAATCCAATTTCACGCTGGGCATGCGCTACCCGGGTTAGCGAGTCCATGATGAGCAGAACATTTTTACCCTGATCACGATAATATTCAGCAATCGCCGTCGCCCTTTCAGCCCCGCGAATTCGCAATAAAGGCGAGCGATCAGCAGGCACCGCAACAACCGCGGTTCGGGCGCGGGTATCATCATCAAGAACGCTATTAACAAAGCTCCCGACTTCGCGGCCACGTTCGCCAATCAAACCAATGACAACAATATCAGCATCGGTATAACGGCTCATCATAGACAGCAGTACCGATTTACCAACCCCTGAACCTGCAACAATGCCAATGCGCTGACCCTGGCCAACAGTAAGCAATCCATTAATAGCCTTTATGCCAACATCGAGCGGCTTCGTAATCGGGTTACGTTTCAGCGGATTAAGCGGCTTTCCGGCAAGTGGCCAGCTATCGTTCAAATCAGCAAGCGGTTGATCGTCTAATGGCGCCCCCAAAGCATCTGTAACCCGGCCAAGCAAGTGATCACCAACAGGTATATGGTGGCCCGTATTGATCAGCTTAACCGTCGCGCCATCACATATTTTGGCATCATGATCGAGCATGGCAAGCATGTTACGGCCCTGATTAAAACCAATAATCTCACCCATAGCAGGCACACCGGTAATGGTATCAATTTCACATAATGAGCCAATGGGGGCAGGAAACCCGTCACATTCAACAAACTGCCCGTCAAAGCGGCAGACTTGACCATAATGCGATGGCGTGGTTTTGGCAGGAAAATGATCAAGCGTATCAAGCACGCGCGTGGCAAGACTATTCATCACTCACATCCTTTTCGGGACTATTTTTGCTGTCATCATCAGCAGGCTTATCAGTTGCCGTATCAGCTTTATGTTTGGCTTTTGATGGATCAGATTTTGCTCTGGCTTTAGAGGGCTTTTGGGCTGGCTGATCATCCAGCAAATCCATTACCCCGATAGAACCAACATCAACGCGCACATCACTGCGTTTCATGGTCTCATCAGCAAGCAATGTGAATTGACGCGGCGCTAGCTGAGCCTCCAATTGCGGCTGAATGGCCATGATATCCTCAGGGTGGAGATGGATAACAGGGGTTTCAATGCGGTTGCGGATACGGCTAACCATAGCCATTACTTTTGCCGCAAATGGGGCCGGGTTTTTATCAATCTCAATCCCGGCACGTTCGCTTGCCAGCTGATTAATAGCGCTGAACATGGCGCTCTCTAGCTGGGCTATATCAATGCTGTCCTCTTTGCTAATGGCGTTGGCAGCGGCAATAAAACTGCTCATAGCGGCCTTCAGATTAGCGTCAATTTCGGCATGGGCAGCGGCTTTTCCTTCTTCAACCCCGCGCGCATATTCGGCCTCAGTGGCGGCATGTATTGGCGTCTGTTGGGCTGGGCTGATTGTGGTTTTAAACCCATCTGCTTCGGTGCTATCCGCATCAGGCGTATCTTTGTTGGCTTTTTCAGGGGCTTCTTCAGGGGTTTCTTCTGGCGCTTCTTGAGTGCCTGCTGGCGCTTCTGGCGAAGCGTGTTGATCGGCATCAGCTTGATCTGGTGGCGTCTGATCGTTCTCTGATATTGAAGGACTTGCATCTTGTTGCTTATCTTGTTGCTTATTTTCTGGCGCATGTTCGGCGCTTTCCTCGCCGTCTTGAATAGCGTCCTGATCAGCCTTTTGCTCAGCCTCTTGCTGAGGATGATCTTCATCATCACCAGTTGTTGCAGAGTCAGATGTGGCGGCAATGGCGGGCTTCGCTTGCGCCTGGTCTTTAATGGCCTGCATATTACTTTCGGCAATATCTTTTAATGTCCGTGATTTGAACTCACCTTTCGGCTTGCTAAAATCATCACTGGTTTTGATATAGCCTTTCTCGTTTGCTGTCCGCACCAGCTGAATGATATCGGTCACGTCAATCTGCTGATTGTCGTCCGCTTCTTGTTCGGGATATCGCTGTGGTGCGGTTGTCATATCTAGTGAACCTTCTGGCTAATCTTACAACTAACTTGCTTACACAAAATCATCACCGCCACGACCAGCAAGGACGATTGAACCTTCATCTGAGAGACGGCGGGCAACGTTAATAATGCGTTTCTGAGCTTCTTGAACTTCTGTTAAGCGGACAGGCCCCAAGGCTTCCATCTCATCTTGAAGGTTGGCGGCAGCACGTGATGACATACATGAAAACAGCTTATCACGTAGCGGCTCATCAGCACCTTTAAGCGCAAGGACGAGATCTTCTGTGTCAACCGAACGGAGCAAAGTCTGAAGCGACTTATCATCTGACATGACCAGATTATCAAAGACGAACATGCTTTCCTGAATAGCGACCATGAGATTTTTATCATCCTTGGCCAGGTTTTTCATAATCCGTGATTCCATATCCTGCTTGGTGAAGTTCATGATCTTGGCGGCTGCCTGAACACCGCCAACTTGTGATGCACGCAGATTAGTGTTGGTCGCAAATTTCTTCTGCATGACCAGCTCCAGCTCCTTCAAGGCATCAGGCTGAACCGTTTCTAATGTGGCGATACGGCCAACAACTTCGGGCTGAATTTCCTCAGGTAAAAGACCAAGAACATCAGCGCCAACGCCAAAATCAAGATAGGATATGATGAGCGCAATGATCTGCGGATGCTCATCAAGAATAAGCTCGGCGATTGATTTGGAATCCATCCAGTCAAGAATCTCAATAGGCTGGTTACTGCTGGATGGCGTAATCCGGCTGAGAACAGATTGCGCCTTATCTTCGCCAAGGGCTTTATTAAGAATGTTCTTGATATAATTCCCGGCGCCTAAACCAAGGCTGGTTTGCTCTTTAATAATGGCCAGAAACTCATCCAGCACCATGTTAACCGTGTCCTGATCAAGCCCTTGTACCGAATACATCGCCCGTCCAAGGTGCTGAACCTCACGTGGGTTAAGGTTGCGGAGAATTTCTGATGCTTCATCTTCACCTAAAAGCATCATCAGAATGGCGGATTTTTGAGTACCTGTTAACGCCTCAAAAATTTCCTCTTTTTTAGCTGGTTTATCTGTTTCTGCCATGTTCTTGTCCTCTTTCTGGCCTCACTTTGGCATCAATATTCAGGCAATGATATTAACTAACAATAATATATATATTAGCTAATATCATGCTTAATCCAAATCTTCTTTCATCATATTCTTAAAGACGTTGGATACGCGGCCTGCTTCGTCACTGACGATCATCCGAATAACCGCGACTTTATCGTCATATGTATTGGCCGTATCCAGCATCTCGGCGGAGATAGAGGCCTTTTTCGGCCGCAGCTTTGACTTGATATCCTCAAGGCTTTCGCCCTCAGAAATCTCAACGGTATCCAGGTCGACTTCATCTTCAAGGTTGACCAGAGCTTCACCAGGCTTGCCAGGAGCAACCGGAACAATAATCCGTGAGATTAATGGACGGATAACACCAACAATAATGACACCCATAATAAGCAAGGTCATCAGCTGCTTCATGATGTTGGAAATCCAATCAATTTCGTACCATGACTTTTCAATGCCTTCGATCGCTGATGCAAACTCAGAACTGCTGACGGTTAATTTATCACCGCGCTCAACATTAATGCCAATCGCACTTTCAACAAGAGCGCGAATTTCTGTCAGTTTCTCAGGCGTAATTTTCTGAATTTCTTTCAGTCCGGTCTCCGGGTTCTCCACCTCAGGATCACGCAATAAGACCGAGGCATTGATCGCTGTGATCAGGTTAGATGGTTTTTGAGTGGTAGAGATTGTCCGGCTAACCTCATAATTCTTGACCTCATTTGATGAACGTGACTGAAACTCACCACCACTGCCTTCATTCGTAAAGTTTGTGGTCATTTCATTGGCTGCCGGTGGCCGATTTGATGTCGCACCAGGAATACCTTTAGCCTCTGGTTTCGCTGTCATATCAACGCTGGATTGCATGCTGCGGAGCGCGCCACCTTCGGGATCAACTAACTCCTCGGTAATCTCATTGCGGGTAAAATCAATATCCAGATTAACCTGTGCAGTGACATTGCCAGCGCCAACAATAGGCGATACCAGCTGAATAATGCGATTACGATAAATCTGCTCAAGCTTCATGCGGTGCTGAAGCTGGCCATCTGACATAGCATTTGACGGATCATCAATCGGCTTGGACAGCAAATTACCATATTGATCAACAATGGTCACATCGCTCTTGGCCATGCTTGGGATAGATGATGAGACAAGATGAATAATAGCATTAACCTGATGATTACCAAGCGCGCGACCACCACTCATCTGAACAAAGACAGAGGCGCTGGGGGGAACAGCACTGCGCGCAAAGACTGATTTTTCGGGCAAGGCAAGATGCACTCGTGCAGCAATGACGCCCTCAATCTCACCAATGGAGCGAGCCAGTTCAATTTCTTGCGCTTGCTTAATCTTGACGCTTTCAACCGATGAGCTTGAACCCATCGGGATATCACCAATCGTTGAATAGCCATCAGGAACAGACTCGGGCAGCCCCTGCGCCGCCAAAGTCAAACGTGACGTATGATAATCGCTCGTCGGGACAAGCACATCACCAGTACTAGGATCAAGGCTGACATCAACACCAGCATTTTTAAGCGCCTCGACAACACGGGCTTTTTCACTTTCGGGCAGACCAGCATAGAGAGGTGATAACGATGGCTGCTGGATCACAACATAAATGATCATCCCGATGACCACCGCAATAACAGAAAAGATAGCCGGTAAGGATTTTTTGACACTTGGGTCAGACGTAATGCGGCGAACGCTAGATAGCATTCCGCTTTTTTCAGTCACAGTAACTGCGGCTGTTTCGTTATCCATGGTGGTTGCGTCGGCCATTATTTTGCTCCATCCCTACTGCGATCAACTGGTCAAAATCTAATTAATTAAACTGGCATATTCATAATATCTTTATAGGCACTCAACATTTTGTTACGGGCATTTAATGTCAGCTGAAACCCAAGCGAGGACACTTGCTGGCTTATCATGACTTTACTCAAATCATTCTCCAGACCCATTTCATATGCTTGTGCCAATTTGATGCTGTTATTTTGCGCATCTGCAACTGAATTGATGGCATTGCCCATGCGGTCACTAAAGCTTTCTGTATGGGCTGTTTGCGACGACCGCGCGGCTTCCAGCATCGCTTTGGCATCTTGTAATGCGGTGCTGGGGGTGATTTGAGTGAATGATGCTGGCTTAATAGATGTCATGGGATATCCTCAATTTACAAAATATTTAGGGCTAATTTCTTTAGGCTAGCGCGGTGTGTTGCTGGGTGTGATTGGGTTGTGGCGGTGCCAGCTGACCAATTGCTGTATCAATAATGATATCAGCATCGGTAATGACGCCGTTTGTCGCCAATACCATGGCACGCTGTAAGACGTTTTCGAGTTCTCTGACATTGCCTGGCCAATGATAATCAACCAGCATTTTAATCGCGCTCTCATCCATCCATGGAATATCGCTTAGATCAGAATGATGGCGTTTCAGTAATGCCGTTGCGATCGGAATAATATCTTCGGCGCGATCTGCCATGCTTAACGTGTGTAATGGGAAAACATTCAAGCGATAATACAAGTCTTCGCGGAACCGGCCCTGGTTAATTTCATCCTGCATCGCCCGGTTAGTGGTAGCAATAACGCGAACGTCAACTTCAATCTCCTGCTGGCTGCCTAATGGGGTAACTGTCTTTTCTTGCAGAACACGCAGCAGCTTTGCTTGCAGGCTAAGTGGCATTTCCGAGATTTCGTCAAGCAATAATGTGCCGCCATCTGCTGCCCGGAAAATCCCTTTATTAGCGGTTGAGGCACCAGTGAAGGAGCCCTTTTCATGGCCAAACAAAATGGCTTCGAGCATGTTTTCCGGAATAGCCGCGCAATTGATCCCGACAAACGGTTTGTCTTGTCGCGCTGAATGAAAATGCACAAATCGTGACAGCACTTCTTTGCCGGTTCCGGTTGGCCCATTGATAAAGACGGTAACATCAGTTGCCGCCACTTTTTTAGCAAGGTTCAGCATGTTAAGGCTAGCGTCACTGCCGGTGGCGAGATGGCCCTCGGCATCAACCATTGATGCAACTATGTTAAATCCATAATGCATGGATGGGTCCTGCATAGACATCGCAGGGATCGACACAGTGATCAGCTTGCCGCCAAGGTCATTGCTAATGGCAAAGCTGTCAGCGTGTTCGTCAATGACGAGGATAAGCCGTGCCTTCATCTGCCGTGCCATTTCTACAATTTTTTCGCGGCCGCCTTGTTTGCCAACAAAAGCAGCTGAACAAATCAATGTTGCGCCTGTGGCTGTCGCTTCATCACGCGAAAGTAATTCAGAAACCGTATACATACGTTTCAGCAAAATGGCCTCAAGGATGTCGGCGCCGTCAAAAAAATCTTTGGCAAGTCGAATGTTAGACATGTTATCCTCAATTAGTTAACAAAAAGTTAATTTCAGAAACGAAACAGGCAAAAACCTTGCCAATATTTTAATAATCTAAATTATTTTTTAACTTGCTGAAAAATATGAATAAAATCCTTATAGGCGAATGTTGCGATTTTTTTGACCGTGTTATTTTTTTGACAACTTCGTAAAAATTTTATAAATAATAACAAAATACTGACACCTAGCCTGAGTATGCAATGCCAAGTTCCATTGATAACTATCTCACCGGTCAATCTGCTGTTATGGCAGATTTGAAGCATATGGTTGAGATGGTTGCGCCAACCGCTTCTACGGTGCTGGTGCTTGGCGAAACAGGAACGGGTAAAGAAATGGTCAGCCGCGCCATTCATCACTCGTCAGGGCGCAATGGTGATTTGATCTCAGTTAATTGCGCCGCCATCCCGTCAGAATTGCTAGAATCAGAGCTTTTTGGCCATGAGAAGGGCGCTTTCACCGGTGCTGAAAAGCCGCGGCAAGGGCGGTTTGAGATGGCTAATGGCGGAACATTATTTCTGGATGAGATTGGTGACATGCCATTGTCATTGCAATCCAAGCTATTGCGAGCGCTAGAGGATAGAACCATTCAAAGGGTTGGTGGCGGCAAGGATATTGAGGTCGATTTCAGGCTGGTATGTGCAACGCATCAGAACTTGAAATCAAAAGTGGATGAAGGCAGTTTTCGGGCTGACCTTTATTATCGGATTAATGTTTTTCCTGTTCAATTACCAACGCTGGCTGAGCGAAAAGTTGATCTGCCAGTCTTAATAAAGGCGATTATGGATCATATGAAAGCGCATGGTGACCTGCCTCATTTTCAATTTGATGAGGAGGCTGTTGCTGAAATGATGCGCTATTCCTGGCCAGGCAATGTGCGTGAATTGCGTAATGTGCTTGAGCGGGCGCAAGTGCTGTTTCCGGGGAAAACCATTAACGCTACCGAGGTTCGTGAAAACTTGTTAAGGATGAAAGCGCCGAAAAAAGAACAAGAAGCCGATTTTCTCTGGCAGGCGACGGCTGATCTGGGTGATCCGCTTTCCGCAGGTGGTGACGCTCTGGACAAACCAGCATTGCCGCATCCGTCCGATTATCGGGATTGGTTTGCCTATTTTGATGATATTGATTTGCGCCGCCATCTCCAAGATATCGAAGTGATTTTAATAGAGGCCGCTTTGGAGAAGCATGAAGGCATGGTAAGTCGGGCGGCAGATACGCTAAAGCTGCGGCGAACGACCTTAATCGAAAAAATGCGTAAATATGTAATTGAGAAACCCGCCGCCATGCCTGACGATTGAGCGATCAGTCCATTAGTTTACCGATAACCCTGAAGCCGTTTCATATTCTTGGCTGTCCGAGCATTGAGGTCAATCATCGCACGTTCAATGGTCTTAATCTCAGATTTAACCCCGTTGAGTACATTTTCCAGTTGTTCTAACTGTGCCGTGGAAAGCGGCCCGACAAAAGCTTTAAGAGCATTAAGAATCTGCTGCCTGGACGCATCCAGACTAAGCGCAACATTAAAATCTGAGTTGTCGATTGCGCTGGCAATATTGTAATTAATCTTCTCTATATCATTAATCATATGGCTAGCTTGATTGCTCATCTTTGGACTCCCTTATGGTTTATTCACTTTCGCCTTTTTGCATATTGGGCTGGACATTTGGCTGCATATCAGGCTGGACGCCTTGGCGGCTTAACTGGTGCCAGGCGTCACGGATCTCATCGAGGGCGGCAATGGCTTTTTGGCTTCCATCTATCGTTTTTTCTTTCCAGTCTTGAAGCAGTTGCTGTCTGCCATATTCATATAGCCGGAAAAGGTTATCCGCGATATCACCACCATCTTCAAAGTTAAGATTGGATTGAAGCGCATAGATAATCGTCAGAGAGCGACTAAACTGCCGAGATTTAGTTTCAGGAATACCGGTTTTTGGATCACTGTGTTTGACAAAATCCTGCATGGATCGGATTAATTCATCAAAAAGCAAGGCAACGATGGCAACAGGATCATTGCCTTCTACCACATTGGTATGATCAGATTTGGTATAGGCTTCCATCATTTTTTTTACAGACATGCGTTAAATCCTCATAAGGCTTCCCTTTTCGCCCTTAATATATTATATCTATATTATGGTATTGCCCGCTTTTACACAAACCTCACCTGTTATGCCAATCGCAGATACGCTGGCAATTCAGCCTATTTCTGCAAATTCTGTGCCATCACAGCGGCAAACCGCCTATGGCTTAGACGCTATTGGCGTGACGCAAAATCAGCATCGTGAGATGAGACGCCAACCAGCAACAGTGATCAGCCATCCACGGCTAGCGCCTTCAGGCGTCACAAGTGAGCAATATGTTTCCGCTAGAGCGGCGCTGTCACCGGGGTTTTTGCATCATATGGCGGCAACAAAAATTGCTCGCATTTCCAATTTATACGCCGATACACCACGGTTTTCCGCACAGATCGATATCCTCGCCTAACAGACATATCGCATCATCGCCTGGCGTTATGACCGCTCCAGATCGGTGATGCGGTTTTGTGTGCTTAAATAAAGTCCAAAGATATCGCCTTCGGTCACAACCCCAAGTAATTCCTCTTTATCACGATCAATCACCGGAATAGATTCGCCAACAAAAGTGCTGGCAATTTCAATCGCCTGCATCAATGAGGCATCATGTTTGATAGAAATTGCCGCCGTATCTGCCGCCGCAGTTAGGCTAATATCATCGGGCTGCTGAAGCAGCTCATGCAAGGTTAATTTACCAATAAACCGTTTCTCATCAAGCAGATAACTTTCACTAACTGCATTAGCAATCATCCGCTCGACGACATCAGATTTGCTGTCAGATTGATGGGCGGTGACAAAATCATCACTAACCAGATCACGGACAGGGATTTCCATCATTTCCAAATGCCCGCGACCTTGTGAGATATCAATGCCGCGATCAAGCAACTGCTTGTCAAAAAAGGAATGGCTGTAAATATGATGGCTCACCAGCGCGGCGGTGACAACGCTTAACATGGCGGCAAGGGCATAATCATAATTCATGGTCATTTCAAGCATGATGAGGACACCCGAAACCGGGGCGCCAATCACCGCGCTTGCGACCGCCGCCATCCCGCATACCACCATGACAGGGCCGCTGACCATAATCCCCATGCCAGCAAGCAGTTTCTGGATACTGGCGCCAGCCGCCGCGCCAATAAATAGCGCGGGTGAGAAGATGCCGCCAAAAAACCCCATGCTTAGACACAATGCTGTCATCACGGCTTTGGCAACCAATATGGTGAGCAGCATAGCTAATCCCAACTCCATATTGAGCATATCAAGAACAACGCCTGTGCCGAGGCCAAGGATTTGCGGCAGCACCATGCCGACTAATCCGGTTAAGATGGCGCCAAGAAAGAGCAATTGTGATGGCGTCAGGCCTGTCTTTCCAACAAGCCTTATGCCATGGCGCAAGCCCATCATGTAAAGCGCCGCAATGATGCCAAAGATCGGCCCGGCGATGAGCGCGATTGGCAGAACCTCAACTAAATTGATATCAGGCACACCGGCAAAAGCGCGACTATCCCCAAAAATCCATTTGCTCATGCCGGCGGAAGTAATGCTGGCAATGGCGATGGGGGTGACGGTGCGGACTGAAAAATGGCGTAATATCGCTTCATGGGCAAAGACAACGCCAGCGACAGGGGCGTTAAATCCGGCGGCAATGGCGCTGGCAACACCGCATCCGATAAAGATATCTGTGGTGAGGCGGCCGCCGGTGATTTGCCGTGCGAAGCTGCCTATTGTTGCGCCAAAATGCACTAGAGGGCCGTATTGTCCGACTGAGGCGCCGCCACTTGCCGACACGAATGCCGCCAGGGTCGAGCCAAATCCAGCTTTGACATCAAGTTCGTTATCGGTGCGGTGAGCGGCATAAATACTATCGCCGGGGCCGTGCCAGCGGCTGATGGAAAAGACGCGCCTGATGATAATGATCAACACCGCCGCCACTAGCATGGCTAGCAGAGGCGTCAGCGACAGCATGCTATCACCCACGCTATCACCAAGGCTGAATTGGAACCAGGTCAGGGCTTCGCGCATCTGGGTAATCTTGCCAACACCAATGACAAATCCGTTGGTGACAAAGGCCATGAGCAGACCAAACCCAACCCCCGTGATGATGAGATAAACAAGCATCTGTATCAATTCAGTGACAGCTTGGCCAGATGCAAGAGGGCGTTGGGACATAAGGAAAACCTGCTAAAATCGTATAATACAGATTTAGTATAGTAAAATATTAAGGTTTCGGCAAAAGGGTATAATTTTTGCAAGCAATATGTCGTTCTAAAAGATAGAAATAGGGACGACAACAATGGTAACTGATTATCTAAGCGCTCTAAATGTTGGCAGTGGGCTCAATACGACTGAGATTATTGACTCATTGGTTAATGCTGACATTGTTCCCAAGCAAGATATTATCAATAACAAGATTGATGAGCGGACAGTCAGTATTTCAGCGCTTGGTCAGACGCAAACAGATTTGACAAGCTTTGATACAAATCTGAGCGCCATTGAAGGCATGACAGGGCTAACGGCCAGCTCATCCGGAACGGCCGTATCTATTGCCGTCACCGACAGTTCTATCGCTAATGAGTTTACCCATGATATTGAGATTTCCAATATCGCGACAGCGCAGACGTTGGTTTTTGATGGCTTTACAAGTGAAGATGATGAATTGGGCGCAGGCTCACTGGCGATCTCTTTCGGGACATGGAGCGGCGGCAGTTTCACCCAGAACTCAGCCTCAAGCCAAACCATAACCATAAGTGATGGATCAGACACGCTGGCCGATGTCAGAAATGCGATTAATGATGCGGATATTGGCCTGACCGCATCAATTATTCAGGTCGATACATCATCATATAGCCTGATGATTAAGGCCTCAACAGGGCTTGATAACGCTATTCAAATGGTGGCAACGGAAACCGTCAACGGCACTGGATTGGCTGATCTGGATTATAGCAGCTTTGACAGCGATACTGAACTGGTGGCAGCGTTAGATGCGTCGTTTACGCTGGATGGAATTGACATCACGCGGGATACCAACACGATTACTGATCTGCTTGATGGCATGACACTTACCTTGAATGCGGCGACAAGCTCAGCTGAAACCATTGCATCGTCTTATAGCTCAAGCGAGGCGTTTACGGTCATGCAGGCTCTAGTCGATGAAATTAATACACTAGGCTCATCATTGCGGGCGTTATCGCAAAGAGGGCTGAACGGGGCAGAGGACGGGCCGCTAGTTGGTGATCCGATCATTGCCAAGCTGCTAAGCTCATTACGGACAGTGACCACAGATGCGATTAATGGGTTTGGTAATGATGCTGTGTATATGGCGACGTTTGGTGTTCAGACGCTAAAAGATGGTAGCATTACCCTTGATGAAGACACCTTTGTCGATGCCTTTGATGACGACCCGACCAGCTTTGCTGCTATGGTCATGGATCGATTTACCGCCTCGACATCAAGCGTTGAAGTATCCGTTACAGGGACAGATTGGGTAGGCGGCGCATATGATCTGGTCTACACGGATGCCAGTGACGTGACCATAGATAGTGTTGCTATGACACAATCAGGTACGGTTTATACATCATCTTCTGGATCAACCGATGGTCTGATTCTCGATATTGGCTCGAATGTAAGCTCTGCCACGGTATATCTAGGCCGCAGTGCGCTTTCGGCGTTGCGCTTAAGTATCGCCGATTATCTGATAACAAGTAGTGATATTGATGATAAAATATCAAGCTATACCGATGATGTGTCCGATTATGAAATGGATTTAGATGTGCTTTCGGAGCGTATGGAAACCTTGCGGGACAGCTACACGCAACGCTTTAGTTCAATGAACGCGGTGCTTGAAAGCTCAAAGTCATCAGGAACGTTCCTAACAAACATGATGGATGCATGGAAAAATAATCTGAAAAGCTAGTGTTGACAGGAAAGCGTTAAAATAAATCCAACAGGCTGACGCTTTCTTCGAATAAAGGTTTCAGCTTAACAATATGGTCATCTGTCTCAAGAGCCCATCCTTTGGGCGCCGTTGGGACAATCTCTGATCTTAGACCAAATACATAGGCGCGGAATGATTTTAACGCTTCTTTGGGATTGCTGTCTTTTGCTTTAACAGCGTCCTCTATCGTGCCAAACATGGATTTCATCTTACGCGGGCGATTGACGCCTTCGTGATAAAGCCGAAAATAGCAGAAATTATTTAATAGAGTGACAGCCTGCTCGCCAGCTTCAATCTCCGCCAGGAACTCTATAATCTCTTGTGCAGTTTCAACAAAAACTTCTGGAGCCAGAGTTTCTGTATAAATTGTCTTAAGCCCATCTGAATATTTTTTACCAAATGCTTCAATACCCATCTCAGAAGATAGATACTCAGATGCGGTTCGCATAACGGCAACTTCAAAAACCCAACTTGGAATAAACATGGTATCATCCTTAACCTATGGTTAATAAGTAACGACTTATTAATAAAATATCAATTAATTTTAAAAAAAAACAAGACTTGGCTAATCTTTTTTCTCATGTGTCGTTTACCATTTTGTCAGGCAGAAATGCCACCATATGAGGAGACGAAAAATGGCACTAGTAATTAACTCAAATATCGCTGCACTTAAAGCATCTGATGCCGCATCTGCAGTAAATAAGTCCATGGGCACTGCCATGGAAAGACTTGCAACAGGTAGACGCATCAATAGCGCAGCAGACGATGCTGCTGGTGTTTCTATCGCATCACGTCTGGAAGCACAAATTCGTGGTACAGATCAGGCAATTCGTAACGCTGCTGACGCACAGTCATTCATTGATTCTGCCGAAGGTGCGCATTTAGAGATCGTTAATATCCTTCAGCGTATGCGGGAAGTTGCTGTTCAGGCTGCTACTGATACCAACAGTACTGCTGACAGAACATCGTTACAGTCTGAAATGACTGCTCTTACGACAGAGATTAACCGTATCGCAGAAGTCACTCAATGGGCAGGTCAAAACCTCCTTGATGCTTCAGGTGGCGGGTCATCTAACGGTTCATTTTCATTCCAGATTGGTGCAAATACCGATACTTTCAATGAACTTAGCGTATCCATTAGCTCAATGACTGCGGCTAGTATTGGTGTTGGCGGTGCAACAACCACATTCACTGGAGCTGGTGACTGGAATACAGCTGGTGCATCTACTGTCACATTTACAGGTGTTGCGTTAAAAAGTGCTGCAACAGCATCGTCAGTTACATATTCATCAACTGCTACTCAACTGACTTCAAACATTCTGTATTGGGCATCATCAGCGTCGTCAGTATCATTTAAACTAGGAACAGGTACAGTTACTGCATCTGTGACAGCAAACTCTGGTTCTGCGACTGGTACAGCACAGGATTTGATCATTAATACTGCAATTGCAACAATTGCTACAGCTATTAATGATGCTAATCTTGGTTATTCTGCGGTAGCATCTACTGATGGTAGTGGTAAGATTACTTTGACCGAAGGTTCAGTCCTTGTTTCCAGTCAATCTCTTGCGCAAACGGCAATCACTTCTATTGATGCCGCAATTGCCACAGTTAACACCCAGCGAGGTTCACTTGGTGCGATTTCAAATCGACTTGATAGCACTATCGCCAACTTGACAAATATCAGCACTAATCTTCAAGCTGGTGTATCAAGAGTGGAAGATGCAGATTTTGCCGCTGAAAGTACGGCATTATCCAAGTCCCAGATTTTGCAACAGGCATCAACAGCAATGCTTGCTCAGGCCAACGCCTCTAAGCAGACTGTTCTGTCACTATTGCAGGGCTAATATAAATACATACTTCAACACAATTAAAGAGCCTTCATCTGAAGGCTCTTTTTTTTAGTTAAGTCTATATAAGATCACANATTAGAGTAGTAGGTNTTGCCAGATTGTTCATAAAAGGCAATGCGNTCTTTGAGAGCGTCTTCTCTAATTTGGTATAACTCATCGCTATAATCATTCAGAAATGATGCATATTTTTTCCATTCCTCACTACTTCCCTTATACATTCCTTTTTTGACCTGCTGCGAGCTGGCTGTTTTAACGGCGCGAGTGTTATTCTGGAAGTTCAAACAATTATCTTCAAAATCTAATTCACAGAAATCGATAATTGCTCGTGTTGACCGTTCTTGATCCTGGGTAAGGGTTTCGTAATTCAAATCAAAAATTCGGCCGGGGAATTTTTGGTGCCAGAAATTCATCATGTTCATATACATGCGATATTCATTAATAATAAAATCAAAGCTATAGGAAAATGCCATCTGCGATGCCGGGAAGAAACGACTGAATATTGACCAAGCAACGGCAACTGGATCACGATCCAGATTAATGGCCTTAGACGTCGCAGTCCCCGCCAAAGCAAAGCCTATGGCATGAGCATTGGCAGGCATTTTATCAACAATATGATCCTTACCATTGGCTTTCGGATCAACTTTTTGGGCATAGCTATCAAGAATTTTCTCAGAAAATCTAACGACACCGTCATGATCAGCAAGGTCGGATTTCTTGAAAGACAATCGATTTGTGAAACCCATCAAATATGGCAATTCCCCCAGAGGTTCTGCTCTTGAATGCGCGCCGATAATACTCTCTGTCAGAGTGGTGCCCGAACGAGGCATGCCGACAACAAAGAGTTTCTTTACTTCATCCACATGACTGGAGGCGTTCAGATCAGTATCGTAATTAGCAAATATTTCAATGATAAGCTGCCCCATTTTCACTTTACGTAATGGGTGGTATAAGCCGCTTTCAATTCTCGCTTCCAGCATGGATTGAGCACCCAATTTATAAAAATCAATTGCCAGATCATATTCTTTATTAGATTTTGCACTATCAGCCATACAATATAAAAGCTCAGCTCTTTCAGCCTTATTTTCTACAATTTTGAAGGCTTCTTCAGCGCTCTTGATCGGTGCTACTTCGCCTTTAGTTCCACCAAGAAGCGCCAACATTCTAAGCGCAGAGGAATTTTTAGGATTGTTCTCTAATGCAATCTTGTAAAATTTAATAGATTCCTTTTTATCACCTAGCTGGTTATAAAAATGGGCAATATCTTGATAAACCCTGCTCTTATGTTTTGTGTCTGTAATCAGTTTAACGGCTGAATGAAGACTACGGATTGATGCTTCGGTATTTCCAAGTTCTGTCTCACAAGCCGAATGTGCCATGAAGAAATCAAGGTCATCTTTGTATTTATCAATATAGAATTCCAATTCTTCTTTAAGAATATCGAAATCTTCTTTTTTAAATAACAGCTTGGCTTTCAATTTGAAGCCATGCAAAAACTGCTTTTCAAATATGTCAACTTTATTCAATTCATCCAGAGCGTCTTGGAAAGATTTTAATCCAAATAGAGCATGGGCAAGATTGATAGTAGCCTCAGGAGTGACATCATATTTCTGGGCTTCTTTGGAATATTTAGCGGCGTCCTCATATTTCTCTAACTTGATTTTAATCAGACCCATTAGTTTTAGATAGGTAGGATCATCTCTTAATGATTTCCAGAGCCGCCGCCCCAGCTTTTCTGCTGTTGTATAATCAGCTTTAATATACACTTTTTCTAATCTGGCAAAAGCCTGTTGTTCTTTTGTTGGCGACATCAACACATTGGGTTGCATTGGTGAGCTGATGTTAGCCGGGCTAGAGAAATTGGTATTACCTTTGCTGATCATAATCAAACATTCCTTCTAATAGAGATAATATATATATATGCAAATTGCTTGCCAGAACGTAGCGGCATAGGGTGGTCGCAGAATTATCAAGGGATTGGCGCGATTACATGCGAATGTAATCAAACAAGCTCTGTTGTCCGATGAGAGCAAAACTCTGCTGTGAGGCATCTCTTGTCAGCAAGAGATTCTGCAGCGTCGATACCAATTGCGCCAAATCCGCGTCCTCCATGGTAGAGAGGTCTTCGGTGACAGCCTGGATGCGTTTTTCAATCACTGATTTTTGCTTGTCTGAGACATTGATCAATGACCCAATCTCAGTCATCTTTATGCCAAAATGATCTGCCGCATCCTGAATATCATTAATCGCGGTTTTATTGACGGTGTTTGCATCGAGCGCTGTGGTGATATCATCAACTATGCTGAAAATATCTCTGTAACCATTATCTGTACTGATCCGCATAAAAGCGTCGGAGCCATTAATTGTTGTGGCTGTTTTCTGCGTTTCTGAGATTTGCAACATGCTCGTGCCTTGATTGCCATAAAATGCAACCGTTCCACTATTATCCGCAACAAAGGGAATAATATTCGATTTATATCCGGCAAAAACGGCATCGCCATTCATGTCTTTAGTATTGGCGAGCGCGATCATCATTTCCTTGAGCGATTGAATTTCCGCCTTAACGGTCGCGCGGTCGCTGGCATTATAAGTGTCGTTAGCCGACATTAATGACAACTCATAAATGCGCGTACAAATATTCTGCATTTCGGTGATAGAGACTTCGCATAATTCTAATCGACCAGTCGCTTTATCAATATTCTTTTCGAATTGCGACAGGTCTTTCAGCTTATCTTTGGCGACAGAAATATTCGCCGCAGCAACAGGATCATCAGAGGCCCTAAGCAGGTTCTTCCCTGTTGAGATACGGGATTGTGTCTCTTGAATATTTTGGTTGGTATCAGCGAACTTTGCCAGTGCCTGATCATTGAATACTTTTGTGCTTATCTGCATAGCCCTTGCTCCCCCGACCGTATCGGCCAGATCGTTTTAACCAGATGATATTAGATCACATCCAGCAACTGCTGAAAGATTTCTCTGGCAGTTTGCAAAATCCGTGCCGAGGCCTGATAAGCCTGCTGATATTCAATGAGATTAGAGGCTTCGGTATCCAGATTGACGCCAGAATACATGGACTCAGCCTCAATACTGGCATCACGCAATGCCTTGGTGGCTTGAACAATAATATCAGTCGACTGAATATCCGAGCCAATTTCAAGCACCAACTCAGAAAAGATGTCCTGAAATCCGCCCTTGCCATCGCTATTGGCTTCGCCCAGAGCAATCATTTGATGCAGATTACGATTGTCATAGACGCCGCCAGCATTGTTGCTGATAACAAAGCTATCATTATCAAAAAGCTGACCACTAAAATCAAACTCATAGCCAGCGGCAGTCGTCTTGCTGTCGCTATTGAGGGTTCGCGTTGCTAGTGATGTTCCTGTCAATGTGTCAACAATTTCAACCGTGCCAGTACTGGCATCGGTGACGTTAATGGTGATATCACGCGGCAAGCTGTCGACATCTATGCTGGCTGTGTCATAGGAGGCGCTGAGCGCGCGTGCGCGTGTCCCGTTGCCATCATCGCTTCCCGTCAAAAAGATAATCAGCTCTTCGTCAGGCAGGTCGGTGATCTGAACTCTTGATCCGCCCTTGCTGACCACGGTTGAGCTGATCGTAATGGTGTCGCTGAGATAATTGGCATCTTTCTCAATGATCAATGTGTTGTCACTAATCGTAAAGTCATAATTTGGCGCGGTATATGCCCCGCTTATCGTTGTCGGATCATAGGTTGCGCTATTATAACTGAAACTGGTTGTCGGCGATGAGCTGACGCTGATCAATCCAAAGCTCAGCGCCATAGTGGAGTTATTGCTTATCACACTATCATCAACAATGGTGATCTCGCTTGCCGAAATGCTACCATTATTTGCCGCGATATTGAGCGTATAGGTATCATCATAACTCACAAAAAGACGGCCATCTTCACCACCTGTGACATCAATATTGCCATTATTCATGGTCAGCGTATATTCCTGATCTTCAAAGCTGAGCACGAGGCTATCGCCATCTTCAGGTAGATCAGGATAACTATAACTAATGGTTTGCGTGCTATCGTCAAAGCTTAATGACAGCTGATCATTGCGGCCACCAGCAATCGCATAGGTGCTGTTCTCATAAGTTAAATAATAGTCAATATTGGCGTGCGTGATCTTTAATTGTCCGGTTGTGTCCAGCGTCGATTTTTGTGCATTGGTCAGCACAATCGTCTCATTATTAATCAGGCTGCTTATCCCTGTCAGGCTGGCGATTGGGGCGGTGCTTCTAATCTCATTCAAGGCGGCCTGAGCAATGGCGGCGGGTGTGTCGCCATCAACATTGCTTTCATCCAAAGTGACAGAGATATTATCAACAGTCAGCGCATAGCTAAAAATCCCGGCCGATGATTTAAGCCCATCCGATGAGCTATCTTTGCTATCTATATCGCTGTTTCTGTCAAAGGTGATGATATGCCCGGTAGTTGTGTCGGTCACACTAATGAGGTCAGATGCATAATCACTTTGCGTGGTTACGGTCATGCCCATATAGCCGCTATCGCCTGACAGGTTTAGGTAGTCGGAATTGTATTCAGCCTCTGCATAAAACCCATTATCTTCGGTGACCAGACTGGTGACGCCAGAATAACTGCTGCCTGCTATATGCCGGCCATTACGGGTGAGTATCTGAATATCTGAGCTGCTATCAATGCGTGAGCTGATAACGCCTGAGACATCTGGATAATTATCAATCGTTATGGTGCCAGATGTAATCTCGTTGCTATTAAGGGCAATATTGAGGTTGCCACTATTGCCGGAAACATAACCGCCTAGATCATCTAACGTGAATTCTGCCGGGTTGCCATCGCTATCCAAATCAACCGTATTCGTTGCTTTAAGCGCGCCAATATTCATCAGATGCGCGATCTTTGAGGCATCTGTCCAAAAGAACTTATCATCATCGCTTAACGTGCTATCACTATTGATCGTGGTGGCATAATTGCTCAAATCAAAGGTATAGGTTTTCGCCGCATTGACCCCATCATCAATGACTATGGATAAATCTGATATCTCAATCACCGCCGCATCAGCGACAGAAAACTGAACGCTGGATTGCTGGATTAAGCTGATCAGATCAACCGCCGTAACATCAGATGGGATAATAGCAACAGCACCATCACGGATGAATTGTGACGCGCCTATGGCGGAATGCCCATCGCCTATAATGTCATTGATCATAGGAATACTGTCACTGGTTGTGGCGCTCGCGGTCTTGGTGGCGATTAAACTCGCGTTACCCTCATTTGTGATATCTGCGGAAATCTGAATAGGCAGCGCGCCGGCAATTTCTTCGGGACGAATAATGGCGAGAGCAATAGAAGACGCGGCGCCTTCAGCTGGTGTGACCATAATCTGGTCGCCGTCTTCTGCTGTGCCATTAATTGTGACCTGCATACCAGATAGAGAAATATTCTCACGGCCGCTCGCAAGCGTCTGGCCAGACTTATTCTTAGCTGTCCATAGGGCATTATCCTCAGAATAGGTGAGGGTGATTTGCGATGAGCTTAGGATATCATAGTCAGTAATCTCAATTTCTGCGTCCGAAAAGCCCAGGTTTGAGCCACTTGGAATGACGTTGAAATTGACGTTTGTGAAGAACTCTTTGCCTGTATTGCCCTCAAGGTCGATCCCGTCTTTATGAACGGCATTGACTTCTTGAATGAGCTTAAAGGCAAGACCATCCAATTCAGATATGGTGTTTGACATTGTGTAATAGGCATCGTTGATGCCGCCAAGTCTGCCGCTATTGACTTGAGTGGTCAGGCTTTGTGTTGACCCATTTGAGGTGAAGAAATTGATGTTATTATCACCTGTTTCAGCACTAAGCCGGTTTGATTTATTAGCCTTAACCAACACCGGGCCATTGCCAGTATCACCTAAGGATACGGTTGCAATGCCATTATTTTCCAGAACCGTCGTGATGCCAACATAATCGCTTATTTTGTCGAGAACAGCATCACGGTTATCCATTAATGCGTTTTGGGCATTTGAGCTAGCGGAAATGAGGTCTCTATTTATTTTGGCCAGACTGAATGTCAGATTGTTCAGCTCTGAAATGGCTTGTTCGGTTTGGGTCATCAAACCGTCCATCAGCTCCTCGGTCATGCCAACCGTATTGTGGAAAATCTCGGCAACATATTCGGCGTTGTGCATGGTTATAATGCGCGGGCCATTATCGGTGGGATTGCTCGCAACCTCATGGAATGATGACAGAAAGCTGCCAATGGCATTGCTGATATTAGCATCACCAGGAAGCAGGGTATTTTCCAGATCAGAAATATAAGTAAGAAAGTTTTGTGAGTTCTCATAATCTGATCGCGCATTACGCGCTTTATTCAAAAGAAACTCATCAAAGGATCGGCGGATGCCGTCAACTCTTACGCCAAGCCCAACTTGTGAAGAAATTTCGGTGATACCGCCGGTCGCACCTTTCACTTCTTCTAATGATGCTTCGCGTCTTTTGTATCCATCGGTGTTGATGTTGGCAATATTCTGGCCAGTTACAGAAAGCGCCTCTCTGTAAGAATTAAGGCCAGATTTACCAATCTCAAACAAGCCTGCCATGGCTTACTACTCCACAAGCTTTCCGAACTGACGCATCAATCCTTCGGCAATGCCGAGATCAACATCACCAGATAAGCTGGAGGCATATTGCTGATCCAGCATATCACGATAGGTCTTGGATGCTGAGTTTGACAACGGGTCTTCAGCCAGTTTTGCCGCTCTTGCCTGTTTCAAAATAAAATTCAGAAATATAGCTTCAAACTGTTCTGCGACATCACGCAACTCATCCGATTTGCTGTCCTTGTTATTATCTAATGCGGCGAGGGTTTTATCCTCAGTCAGCTGATTAATGCTGGGCATGTTACTCATAGGTTCAAGCATGATTGATCTTTCCTATATGATGATAAGTTGCGCCCGAAGCGCACCAGCTTCGCGCAAGGCTTCCAGAATAGTCACCATATCAGCTGGACCCGCACCAACCGCGTTAATGGCATCAACAATGTCCGAAAGCTCGGTTCCTGGATCAAAGATAAAGGCTTTGGCTGGCTCTTCTTCGATCGTAATCTCTGTATCTTGTGTTGTGACGGCAGCACCCGGCGCCGTCGTGACCACACCATCGGTTGCTGTTGTTGTGCCTGTTGTGGTGACATCGGTGTCTTCTTCCACACGGACAGTCAATGAGCCATGCGTTACGACCGCAGGCGTTACCCGAACATTCCCGCCTATGACAATGGTGCCAGTACGCGAGTTAATAATGACTTTCGCTGCCGGTTGAGCAGGTTCGACTTCAATATTCTCAAGCAAGCTTAAAAATGCAACACGCTGCGAAGGATCAACAGGTGCCCGGACTTTAATAGATGAGCTATCGAGAGGAACAGCGACATCATTACCAAAAATCTCATTCACGGCTTCGGCAACATTCGTGGCGGTGCTGAAATCGCCTTTATGCAAATTAAGAATAATATTCTCAGCATTAAGAAATGGCGTTTCAACCATCCGTTCAACCACAGCACCGCCTGGGATGCGGCCAACAGTGGGGATATTTACAATCACAGATGAGCCATCATTGCCAGTTACGCCAAGACCGCCAACAACCAGATTACCCTGCGCGATAGCATAGGTTTCGCCATCAGCGCCAAGCAAGGGCGTCATCAGCAAGGTGCCGCCTCGCAGGGATTTTGCCCCGCCAAGGGTAGAGACCGTTATATCAATCGTCTGCCCCGGTTTAGTGAAGGGGGGCAGCTCAGAGGTGATCATGACAGCAGCCGCATTTTTTGCGCTCAGATTAGCGGCATCAATATTGATCCGAAATTGTGAGATGAGGGCTTCCAATGACTGCTGGGTGAGAGTGGATGAGCCATCACCTGATCCGGCCAGACCAACAACAACACCATATCCGATCAGCTGATTGCTTCTAACGCCAGCGATAGATGTCATGTCTTTGAGACGGTCAGCATGCGCAAATATTGGCATCATGACTAATGCCATTATCGGGATCATAACTGTCAGGATGAGATGACGTATCAGTCTTAACATACTCGGCTCCTAGAAAGGCGAAATGGCACGAAGTCCTTGACTTAGCCAGCCTTGGTTGACGCTGTCATTAACTTGACCTGCGCCGATATAGATAATCTGGGCATCAGCAATACGGCTAGATAAAATCACATTATCTTCTGAAATATCTTCGGGACGAACAATGCCGCGGACGCGAACATATTCATCACCATTCGTCAGGGTCAGTTTTTTCTGACCACCAATCTCAAGATTACCATTGGCATAAACCCGCATAACCGTGACTGAAACTGTACCTGTCAGGCTGTTTGATTGTGATGCTGAGCCTGAGCCTGCAAAGTTCTGAGCTGTACCACTTGTAAGTGAGCCGTTGTTAAAGCCGCCAGTTAAAATGTTTGGTATACCTGTTGGAAGGGTAACATCAAAAGCATCAGTTTTGCTGCTCGCCGCGCTGCTTGATTTGGTGGCGCTGAAAGTCTCCAGCATCGTCACGCTGATGATATCGCCAACTTGCCGATTACGCCGTGTCGATGGGAAAAACCCTTGACCATTATTTGAATAAATCCCACCAGTTGGGGCTTCTTCAACAATATCCGCAGCTTCCTGAAAAATAGGCTCATAATCTTCTGATACGACATTTTCAACATATGTGGTACAGCCAGAAAACAGCAAGCCAGAAAACAGCAAAATAGTCGGACATAAGAATTTTAAAATGCGAGAATAAGCCATGAGATTACGCCAATAATGATTAGAGGTTCTGTGAAATAAAGCGCAGCATCTCATCCACTGATGTGATGGATTTAGAGCTGACCTCATAAGCGCGCTGAGTTTCAATCATGCTGACTAATTCTTGCACAACATTAACATTTGATGCTTCGAGCGAGCCTTGGATTAATTTACCAAATCCCTGTTCAGTCGGGTTCGCAACTGCTGCTGCGCCACTGGCTTCGGTCTCAACATAGAAACTCTCACCAATAGGCTGAAGCCCTGTGCGGTTAGTAAAATCGGCGATTGTAATCTGCCCAAGTTCCTGTGCGCCAATCTCACCAGCAACGGTGGCACTGACGATACCATCACCAGAAATATTGATATTGGTGACGTTGTCGGGGATCTGAATTTCAGGCTGTAGAACATAGCCGCTTGAGGTCGACAAGACGCCATCAGAGTTTTGTGAAAAGGTTCCATTGCGCGTATATCCGAGGCGGCCGTCAGGCAGCAGCACTTGAAAGAAACCTGCGCCTTCAATGGCCACATCAAGTGCGTTATCGGTTGTTATAAGGCTGCCTTGTGACATCAATTTTTGGGTGTTGAGGGTTCGGACACCAGTACCAACCGCAAAGGATGATGACAATTCTGTATCGGCTGAAGTTTGGTCACCAGCTGAACGGCGCACCTGATATAACAGCGTTTCAAAATTGACGCGGTCACGTTTGAAACCGGTTGTGTTCACATTGGCAAGGTTGTTAGCAATAATCTGCATTCTGGTCTGCTGAGCATTGAGACCGGTTTTTGCTACATGCATGGAACTGGTTGACATGGCTGAAACTCCTTAAAGAAAACATTGTTCTAATAAGGATTTGCAAGACCCGTGCCAAACAGAATTGGGCTAAATGGAATATGCTGGGAAAGCAACAGCAGAAACATAAACTAATGAAAAAGAACAGGCTAAAGAAAAGATTAAGTCGGCAATCTCATCAGACTTGAGCCGCCGCGATCAATTTCTTCGGCAGATTTTACCAGCTTGAGATTAATCTCAAAGATACGCTGATCTTCGATTGAGGTGACCAATTCTTCCATCAGATTAACATTGCTCATCTCAAGATATTTATTGACCACTCTGACATCTTGCAGAGCCACAATTTGTGAGCCATCATCATAGCGTATCTCACCATCTGGAAACTTTTTCAGAGGTGCTGTTGGTGATGTTAAACCAAGTGTCGCAACAATCTGTTTTGTGCCTGGTTCACTGTTTAATGGCTCAATAACGATGTCACCAGTTTCTGTAAAATCAATTGCCCGATATGGTGGAACAGTAATTGGCTGGAGATTATTATCTAACATCACAGCGCTGGAGCCATTGATTAATTGACTGTCGGTATTGGTTGAAAAATCACCGCGCCGTGAAAGCGACATGCCATTAGGGGCGTCGGTAATGAAATACCCATCACCGCGAATAGCAACATCAAGCGCGTTGCCTGTTTCATTCAATGTGCCTGATGCTGCATCAAACATATTGCTATCATCCTTGATTGATAAACCACGGGTTACATGCGTATTCATCGAGTCAATAAACGCCGTGCCAGCCGTCTTCAAGTGATAGTCAGCACGGAAACCAGGGACAGAATTATTAGCCAGATTGTTTGACCGAATAAACGCATTATCCTTAACAATATTGAGTGAGTTAAGTGCGGTATGAATAAATCTGTCCATGGTTTAGCCTCTTGATAGCTGTTGGTTAGCCCAAATGCATTACATACGAATGTTAATGATTGTCTGGGTCAGACCGGTTGTTGTTTCAATCGCCTTGGCTGACGCCTGGAAGTTTCGCTGGGCGGTAATCAAGTTCACCAGCTCCTCGGTGATATCAACATTTGATCGCTCAAGCGAACCCGAAAGAATATTACCAAAGCCCTCTGATCCCGCTTCACCAACCTGCGGCGTACCTGAAACAGCGGTTTCCGTATAAGTCGCGTTACCAATCTGCTTCAATCCGTTCTGGTTGTTAAAGTTAGCAACAACAATCTTACCCAACGGATTATTCTGACCATTGGTATAGTTAGCGCGGATCGTTCCTGATGAGTCAATTTCAATACCATCCAGTCGGCCGGAGGTAAAACCATCCTGCTCCACGGTTAGCACCGAGAATGGCTGCGCAAGCTGAGTTGAGGTAGAGAAGTCAACATCCAGCGCGATAGAGAAACCTTCTTCCTGCTTTTCATAATGGACAAGGTTTTTCGGGCTTAACAATTTACCTGTTTTATCAAATGTCAGCTCACCTTCATCAATATAAAGTGGGTAATACCCCTCAACAATATTTTCAGGTGGGTTAGTCACAACCTCGCCATTAGCATCAACATATAGCGCCACACCATCAGCATCAGATGCTTGCACCAGATTATAAATCTCTGGCACTGAACCCACACCAAGAGGAACATCATCAAGCCCCAGACGCGCCGCGCCTTTCACCTTAATTGTTGAATCAGAACCTGTTGTCCCGGTTGAGAAGGTAAAGCTGTTAGACTCACTGCTGTAAGATACAGTAACGCCGCCGATAGTATCGCCAGTAACCGGATCAGCAATCTGGTTAATCCGTGTTTGCAGGGCTTCGGCAAGTGTTGTTCCCACATATGATGTCGCAGGAACTTCGATAATACCCGTGATACCGTTAACCGATACGTTAAAGACATTATCACCGTTCTGGGTAGATAACTTAAAGACGTTGGTTAGGGGTTCGTTGGCACTGGCCCCAATCGCTTGCGCTGGGGTCGCTTTCAGACCTGTGCCAGCTTCAAAGAGGAAGTCATTTTTCGTCTGTCCCAGACCAAAGAGTGAGTTATCACCATTACCAATGATCGTAGCGTCAACATCATAAGCCTGAGCAACACGCGCACCCGTGGTTTCACTGATAGCATAGCGGCCAACCTGAATATTGGATGATTTCTGCTCATTTGATACGCCGATGGCACCATTGGCAGCAATATCTTCACCTGTTGTTCCGCTTGATATACTGAAGTTCTGAAACTCGGAATTATACTCAACCTTGATGCCAAATCGCTTATCGTTTGGCTGAATTTCTTCGCCTGTGGCAACAAATGGATCACCATGCAGAACCTCACCACCCCTGATTTGGACACGCGGCGCGTTATCAGCATTGGTAAGACCAAGGTTATTAATCCCGGTTTGAGTGCTTGAGCCGTAAACAGAGAAGGAATTAAAGTTACTATCTGTTCCTGAACCAAGAACCGTACGGTCAACCTCAAAGCTTAAACGCTGGTTAATATCATCATAACCAACCTTTACCGGCGGGTCTTTCTCATCAACCCAATCAATGCTTGAAGAAGAAAGGACGGTAGTCGTCAGATCAGTCGCCGTGCTGGCGCTATTAATAGCTGTTGGCGCAGAATTGTTTTCACCTGTAATGCTGGCAGCAAATTGTGCGGTAGCATCAGTCGAGGATACAGAGAAATCTGTCATATCATCACGACTGACCAACATTGATGAAATGGTTGTAGAGCCGGAAACACTGGTGGTTACGTCAATTAATTCTGTGCCAGATGTGTTCCAGGATACACTTTCTACGCCATCATCATCAAAGGCGGTTGTTCTGTATAGAACTTCGCCATCACTATTGAGGAAGGTAAAGGAAAACCCACTCAGATCAGTTAAGGTAAGTAACTCATCCTTGATCGCCTCCAATCCTTCACCAGCGCTCGCAGAGGCATCAAGTGTCGCCCCGGCAGTCGTGTCGCCTGTGCCATCTGTCGCAATAGTCAGGCTGTTTGTTCCGTCGGAAAACACTAGCTCGACATCAGATGAATCAACCAGAGTCCCTTCGGTGATGACCATAGGGTGGATCAGGTTTTCAAGCCCCAGGCTTTGAAGGTTTGTAGACAGATTAGTGGCGCTTGCAGTTTCTGTTCCGTTTGCAATGAGCCAGTCTTTAGCAATAAACGCACCTGCTGATGTGTCTGCGGTTGAGCCTTGTATTTCTCTCAAGACGATACGCTGGCTACTATATTGTTCTTTTGCTCCGTCATAGACAGAGTAGGAACCTTCAAAAAACGCCTCAACAGTAGGCTCATCATCAGATGGGCTGGTTAGGACATAGACTTGATCAGCATCAGAAGCGGCGATGTTGAAATCACCATCTGATAAGGCAAGGCCAGATGTGCTGACGTCAATATATTTATATCCTCCATCACTCGTGCCTGTTGAAGATATCACAAAGGTACGACCATTTAGATCACCAGAGAATGTATCATCGCCAGCCAAAATAATGCTGCGGCCTTGTTCATAATCTGTAAGATCAGCGCTGGAATTATTCTGATCCTCAACAAATATTCTCAAGCGGTTTTCAGTTGCTGAATATTCGATAAAGTTTGTGCCATTGCCTTCGACTTCATTAAGGACAGAATGAACGCTAAGCGTTGGCCGGCTACCATTAAAGGAGTGAACCATATACTGCTGATCTGTTGGATCATCGGCACGCTCAAACTGAACGACCTGAGTATATTCATAGACAGAAGAAATGCTCTCGCCGCGTGACTTGGTGAATTGAAGCCCACCAATTCCGAGGGGATCATCATTATGAGTTCTGCCATATTGATTAAGGGTTTCATTCATGCGAACCTGAGTATGTGCCAAGAACTGCTCTTTAGTGAAATCTGGCGAAGTGCCTTCGATGGCAAAATCATCACCGATCAATTCTGTTTCATAACTATCTGTTCCAAGAAGTTCGACTGAAACCTTGTTAGTCAGTGAAGTTACGGCACCGTCTGCACCAACGCGCTGGAAATCTATTGTGATAGTATCATCAACATTTTGCTCAACCTGAAACTTGCGGTCATCACCATAAGCGGCATTAATCGCTCGCTCGACTTCTGCTGCTAACTGATCAGCGTTGTAAAGGCCAGGATTGATATCAATGCTGACCGGCTGGTCAGAGTCATCGACATTAACCAGAAGGAAATCTTTACCCCAATAGACATCACCATCAGCACCAGCTTCACGAGTCGCTTTGAACTGTAATGGGTCGGTCACAATCTCAACCAGCTTGTCCCCTTCTTCTCCAAAGTCAAAACTGGTCGCTTCACCGCTAATCCGTGCTGGCTGTGATGGCACCAGAGTTTGCAAATCATCTAGCTTATAGAGAGGTGAGCCTTTGCCCTCGATAAAGTAGTTATCATCAGGGATTGTTGTGGTTTGCTGGCCAAAACGGTCAACAAAAATCTGTTTGCCAGCATCATCCACCGCGCTAACCAGATCAGGATTAATAATAGTGTCATTAATCACCAGCCGCGTATCATATTTGTTTGTTGGATCATCAGCTGATGCGGCCTGAGTTTTAATGAAATAAACGGTTGCAATCGTTGGGTTACCCAAGTCATCAAAGATCGTGATTGATGTTGAGTTTGTGAAAGTTTCAGGATCATTCGGGTCAAAAGAATAACCGTCCTGAAACTGCTGTCTGTCTATCACAACGTCTGATGCCGCATTAACGTTAACACCCAGTTTGATATTCGATGTCGCTTGTGGATCACCAGATGTCACTGGCAATTGTAGAGGCACGGCACTGTCAAGGTCTTTGGCGGTAACGGAACCATCTGTGTTAACAGGATAAGTCAAGAGATACTGACCCGCAGAGTCAACAACATAACGGTCGTTATTAACGTTCAATGAACCGTTTCTTGTATAAACGGTCTGGGCAGAGGTCAGGGATGGCTTCAAAGCAAAGAACCCCTGTCCTGAAATAGCAAGGTCAAGCGCGTTCAATGAGGCAGCAATGTTACCCTGAGTAAACTGCTGTTTAATCCCTTTAAGAATGGTACCTGAACCGATCGATGAAGATGCGTTCTGCAATGGCGATGTAGCAAAAATATCACCAAATTCAACTCGGCTTCGCTTAAAGCCCGTCGTGCCAACGTTGGCAATATTGTTCGACGTTGCTGAAATATCTGCTGACGAACCGTTAAGGCCGGTAAGAGCGGTGTAGAACGACATGGTATTACTCCTTCAAGTGACAGTATTTATGTATTGACCAAATTATAAAGTTTCAGAGGCTATAAGGTTTCAGAAGCGGGGGCGCCGGCCTTGCGGAAGCGTAAGACATCAGCAGCCCGAACTTGCCCATAATCGCGGACATCCAGCATAACGCCATCGCTGTCATCACCCACTGAGGTGGAAAAGACTTCGGCAAATACGGATGGGGTCAGGTTTTCCATGCCATTGCCAAAATCGGCAAAAACATCAACCCGTAAAGGCGCCTCGCTATTGACGATATCGGCTGGGATATCTTCCCATGCAAAACCGGTCAGACCAGATGCTTGCGGGCCTAAATCCATGCTATGAATTGGCGTGCCAGTAGCATCAGAAAACGTCAGCTGTGTCATGGTTGAGGATGATGGCAGATCAATCATGCCATGAATCTCACCATTGCTGTCAGGGCGCGCAACGTTTCCAGGCACCATGACGGACGCACCCATCAGGCTAGATGCGGTGGCGACACGAAACTCTTTAATCTGGCTAGAAAGTGATTTGAGACTTTCACCCATTTCAGTAATGCCTGTAACGGTAGAAAATTGCGCCATTTGGGCAATAAACTCAGCATTTTCCATTGGTGCAAAAGGGTCCTGATTCTGCAGCTGAGTCGTCATCAGCTTCAGAAAATCCTCTTGGCCAAGCTGATCCTTATTGGCTTTTTCTTCTTCGTTTTTATTCACACCCAGTTTCTGAAGGATCGTATTCAGCTGGTTCTGGCTAGCAGGGTCAATCATTGTTCACTCCGTTGGCTTATTTGCCCATATTGATGGTTCGCATATCCAAGGCTCTCATTGTTGTGATCACCTCAACATTGTTCTGGTATTGGCGGCTGGTTTCCATCATCTCGACATATTCTTCTTCGATATTGACGGCGGCGCCGTAAACATATCCTTCTTCATCGGCTTGCGGGTGGAAGGGCATGAAAATTCGTGAAGGACTCATATCCATTTCAACAACATCCGTCACCGTGACAGATGCAATGCCGGTTTGCCCAAATTGATCAGCATAGGTGCTCTCAAAAATAGGCTTGATGGATTTATACGCTTCTTTGGGATTGCCAGTCATGGTGCCAGCATTGGCAATATTACTGGCAATAGTGTTCATCCGGATCAGCTGGCTCGCCATAGAACGGCCAGCAATGTCATAAACATTTTTAATATCAGCCATATCTATTCTCCCTTAATCGCCGACATCAGCCCGGCAATTTTGTTGTTAAGAAAGGTTAAGCTGGTTTGATAGCGCATCGCATTTTCTGAAAACTCAAGCTGTTCAACAGCCAGCTCAACAGTGTTTCCATCCATGGACGCATTAACACTCTGGCGATAAAGGATGTCTTTGCCAGGGGCCGCCATAGAGATAGGAATATGTTGAGTATGAGTTGTTGTCATAGGTCCGGTGCTTTGTGCTTTTGCCATTTCTTGCTCAAAATTAATGTCACGCGCCTTAAAATTAGGCGTCGCGGCATTGGAAATATTGGATGCAAGAATCATATTGCGCTTATTCCGCAAAACTAATGCGGCGCTATGTAATCCTAGTGTATCTGCAATTCCCTTCATGGCATTATCCGTCTATAATAAGTTTCAAATTTTCATAATTGCGTAAGTTCATTCTGGTGCGAAATTTGCAAGAAGGATGCCAACTTGTGAAAAGGGGATGAAAATGGAATCAATATCTGATTTGGAAAACTTGAAA
Organism: SAR116 cluster bacterium; assembly: GCA_002691725.1. GTDB lineage: Bacteria > Pseudomonadota > Alphaproteobacteria > Puniceispirillales > UBA1172 > UBA12202. Next base: position 53,172 of record NZIT01000089.1, read on the forward strand.
AGCAGCAATCTGTCGGCGACGACAATTAAGGTGCGCGATGCGGTAATTCAGAAATGTGAAGGTAAAAACCTGCAAGAGATGACGCAATTTATAAAAGGTCTTCTCAATCATGAGGAAAATGATCAGAAACGACTAGGTGTGCTGGCGGCAAGGGTATATTTGCTGCGTGAAAAAATCATCTTCATGAAAGATGTCGATGATGAGATTGATGACAGTGTCGAAAATATTAAAGATCGGCATAGCAATGTCATGATGGCCAAGAAAATGGAAAAAGAAACTGATGCTGAACCTTTGGAAAGTGAAGCGGGCGATGCCGAACCAAGCAATTGGATGCGAGTTCGGATTATTGAAAACGCTGAGGTTAATAATGTGCGGTTTCCGTCTGGCGTTGTTATTGATGCCTTTAACGAAGATGCCCGGCGATTAATTGATTCTGGAAAAGCCGAGGTCATTGATAAAGATGATGATGATAGCGGCCTTGATGATATGAACGATGAAGCAGAAACAGCTGCCGATGATGCTGCTGATGATGCCGATGATAATGCATAGCCGCCGCCGCCTGCTGGCAGGATTATGTGGGGCATGCGGAATAATAGCGGCAGGGTTGCTTGCTGGCTGTGAGCGATTTCGACATGAGACCTATACTTGCCCTTATAATGCGGTTGGCTTGCATGAGCTGATTATTAATGATGACAAGGCTGGTGCTGATCTGACGGTCATTGAAATTGAGGATGAATATTCTATCCCTATCGGCAGTATAACCGAAGATCAGATGATAGCGTCAAATGAAGAAATGGTGCTAATGCTTAACCGCAAGACAGGTCGGTTAAATGTCACAATAGGCAACAGGTCGGTTTTTATGACATGTGAGAAAACCATCTTTACGATGTAATTCATCGTTTTGATGTTTCATGATCCGCCTAAATATCATCTTTGTTTTGCAAGCGTTTAGCCAGATCATCGAACCAGCTTAAATGCGAATGTGTATGGCTTTCTAATGCCGACAGTTTTTCCATCACTGCCAGCAAACGCAGTTTATCCTCAGGACTTGGAACAAGAAGCCCTTTTTCCATATCCGCCTGCATAAGAATCAGCGTTTCTGATAGCTGTGCTTGAAATGTCGTTGATATGAGCTGGGCATCTGCTTCCATAGAAGCACCTAAAACATCATCAAGCAGTCGCTCAATGATGCTACAATAATTTTCAACAAGGTTATCCGACATCAGAATCCTTAACGGTCTGATTTAGCTTTTAAGATCACGGTAAGCATCCATCAATGCATCAGTAATCTGATCGACATCGATAGGATATTTACCTTGCGAAATCGCTTTTTTGATGCGGCTAACGGCTTCGGAATTCACAGGCGGCTGCTTTGCAAGCTCTGCCACTACTTTTTGTGAAACCATGCCATTCTCAGCTGTGCCAGCAGGAGCAGTCGGTTTTGCTGCCTTTGCCGGTGAAGCAGTTGAGGTTTGAGCATCTGCTACGCGACTGCGCTGAATATCAACCCTGTTCATCATATTTTTAATGGACTCTACCATTGGTCTAGCCTCCTCAAGATGTTAAACGACGCAGATTAAGAATATGTTAGTGAATTGGTGAAATTTTTCTGTTGCCAATAACTTTTCCAAAAACAGTCTTGCCGCTAGACAGGTTTTCAACCTTAATAACCTCACCAAACTGACCGTTTTCCAACGATACGCCATTCATTTCAACATAAATTCCCTGGTGCGAAAAAGCAATAGTAACCGGCTTTTTTTGTTCAACCATGTAAAACGGAGCAAGCTGATGCGAATAAATAGGCTTATTTGCATGAATGGCAGTCTTAACGCGGCGGCCAATGAGATCGTCAGGTTTAATAAAAATGCCGGTATTTTGTTGCGGAGTGATTGATATCATCATCAGATCGGCGGCGCTGATCACTTCACCTTTTGTCATGCTTCGGGTTAAGGCAACCGCGCGCAAATGATGCTTTGATTGTGGCGCATCTTGTGAGGCATAAGATACTGATTTTGCTGTTGATATTTCGGGTTTTGGTTTTGGTTTTGGTAGCGGTATCGCCATACTGTCTGAATTGGTATCAGAAGTCGTTAGCGGGTTGTCAAAAGCATTTATTTTGACCCGCACCAGCAGCCGCCATTTATCATCAGATGGACAGGTTAGCTTAATCGTTTTCCAGCTCTTGAACAGCGGTTTGATGTTAAAATCATGATCACAGCGGATAAACTTTTGCTTGGGATTTACCAGAGGGTTGCCATCAATATCATGCTTGCCCAGCGTTGCATTAATCTGATTGATCAGCTCGACCCCTGTCATTAACGTTGGCGCCTTAAGTTGCAGCGATGCCTCATCCGTCATTTGGCTCGCATGACTAGCGGTGCTGATAACAGCGACAACAGCCAGAATTGAGCTGCGTTTAACTGCCGAAAAAATAGATGTCATTGCTGATCGTGAAGTTATCATCGCCCTGATCTTCGTTCTGCCCCATTATCATCGCCTTGATTTCATTCAAAGAAGGCAGATGCAGGATTTTATCTGCATAGAGATAATTGGGATTGTTACGGACAAAAGCATGTTTGTTTTTCATTACAATAGCCATTTCGATAAACCGCATATTCAAACCACTACCAATGTAATGCTTTTCCATTACATGACTTAGCGTTTCGCCAGGCTGGACGGTATGTTTAGCCGAATAATTCTGATCAATAACAAACGGATTATCAGGCATGATGCCATTTTTGCCATAGCTCTGATACTCAAGCACCACAAAGGGCTGAGAATTGGCCATGGCGAGGGCTGGCAGGCCAGATAGCAATGCGGCCAGAATAAGCGTTTTAGCTTTCATCATTGTGTTAGCTCCATGAATTCAACAGATTTGCCTTCTAATATGCTGATATTATGTGACGTATCAAGCGGGCTCAGTGTTGCGGATTGGTCATTAAGGGCAGTAATTTTTAGCACTGTCCAGCCAGTATCACCGCCATTGGCTACGGCTAGTGAGTTTTCATTCAAGCCTTGCTGACGACCAAAAGGCACGGTCAGCATATCACCTTGTTTTGCCAAAGTTGCAATCAGTGGCTGGCATAGCATAGCTTCTGTTGCGGCATTGACAAAATACGGAATAGGTTGTGATAACGCCGCTGTCCGCTCAGTACGTGAAGACTTTGTGAGGTGATTTATTGCCCTAAATGGCGTCTTTGTGCTGAACGGTATCTCAGCAATGATGCTTTCACTAAACGCTGGCATATATGTCTTGCCGTGAAATCCATTCATGACAAAGGTGACGGTCAGATGCTCCATGCGAATAACCCCATTAGCGTTACGCGCATGATCAATATATATTTCCGGGACAATAGCAAAATCGCCATCATGAACATGGGTCTTGCCACTTGTTAGGGCCATATAATCAAAATCATCATTAGTATTAGACAAGTTTTTTGCCGAAAAACTGCGGTTACTCGCATTGGTCATTTTAATCTGTGGGTGATTATCTACCTCAGCTAAAATCTCTTTGACCATCATATGCGCGTGTGCTGCCGCCCAGGACGGGACTTTCGGATTGATCTTAATCATTGGCTTATACATCGTCGCATTAACACGGGAACGCTGGCATTGCTGTTCTGGCTTCTCCCCAATAACCGCCCGGATGGTGACGGAATAATGGGTTTCATCCTCAACTTCATTGATCACCGCATAATCCATGATCATGCTGGCAGGTCTGATGACGAAATGATCGCTTAGGCTAGTATCTGCGCTGACGGCTGAAAATCCGTCAATCCGGGCGCCGCCTTGTAATGCCGCCAGATAAAGCGCATCTTCGAGAGCCAGCATACGGGCTTCGGCTTTTGTTTCTTCATGGACTATGACCGCCCGGCCTGTTGCTTCGGTGTATCGCAAATCGGCTAGTGGGCGTCCAGGTAGAACGAAAATAAATAACGCCATAAAGACAAAGACCGCTCTGAGCAGGGGATAGGCACGGTCTGAACGCGCCTGCGACAGAGGTTTCTGGGCAAGCGTCGCCTGTCCCAATGTTGTCTGTGCCAGTTTTATTTGTGGTGATGCAATCATCATAACTGTCTGAATACCTGAGGGTTATTGAATTAACTGATATGCCTTGCACTATCCATCAGATAGGCGATCATATCACGATCAATCTCAAGAACAATTTCATATGTGTCAGACCCTGTCGGGTTAATGCGAACGGTTCTGGCGCCTCTAATTGTGCCTGTGACAATACCGCGGAAGGTGTCGTTTTGAACCATCAGATCAATCACAGTCGTTGTACTATCGACTTGCAAGCCGTGAATTTGCTCAGCCAGGTCACGCATCGCTGCCATTCGTGCGGCACGAATTGCCATTAGTCTTTTCTGGGCATCTGAACGTCCGGGCTGTGATGAAATAACAGCATATCCAACCGCGCTTAGTGTCGGGATTTGATCCGCCTTCGCATCCAAAACGTCTTTGACTGCAGCAAGCGATTCCGTCTGGCTCATTTCCAGATCACTAACGCTAGCCATATCCGAAGCCCCTGATGTGAGAGGTTGTTCGCTTTGTAAGATGACGGGCACCTGACATGCCGCCAATGTCGCAACAAGCGGTAAAAAGGCCAGAGGTTTTAATGTCTTATAAGTCATTTGGGTTCTCCATCCGTGAGAAAGTGTTTGATCGCGTCATGCATGTTTTATGCCAGAGCCGTGGCGCCTGCAAAATCTCTTGTAAAAAGCAATCTGGCACGGGTTTTGCCTTTAATAAACAGAAGCCACAATGCCATGAGCAAGAGATGATCATTATGAATATTATTAAAGCGTTATATTACAACAAGTTAATGAATAGGTCAGCTCCTATGAATATTCACCTATGTCAGTTTTCTGACAACGGTTTATTGACGCTTGACGCTTATGCGACAGAGCCAACCCACATAATAAACGCCCACATAATAAGCGACAGAAAGAGTAGAGGTTAATATTATGGACGCAGTGATCCAACGCCTGAATGTTGATAATTTACGGTCTGTCTTCCGCGGCAGTATTATGCCGATTGGTATTCTTATCCTTGTTGCCATGATGGTTGTGCCGCTGCCGGTTATTTTACTGGATATCTTTTTTGTAACCAATATTCTTGTCTCACTGCTTATTCTGATGGTGGCTATGCATACATATCGGCCATTGGATTTTTCCAGTTTTCCCAGCCTTATTCTTATCGCCACGGTTCTGCGACTTGGTCTTAATGTGGCGTCAACGCGCATTGTTCTCACCGAGGGTCACGAAGGCGGCAATGCTGCTGGTGAGGTGATTGAATCCTTTGGTGAGTTTGTTATTGCGGGCAATTACGCGGTTGGCATTTTTGTCTTTATTATTCTGATTATCATTAATTTGGTCGTTATCACACGCGGTGCTGGCAGAGTATCAGAAGTCTCTGCCAGATTTACATTGGATGCTATGCCCGGCAAGCAGATGGCTATTGATGCTGATCTTAATGCTGGTGTCCTGACCAACGAAGAAGCCAAAATCAGGCGTGAAGAAATTGCCAGTGAGTCTGATTTTTATGGGGCGATGGATGGCGCCTCCAAGTTTGTCAAAGGTGATGCTATTGCCGCGATCTTTATTTTGCTGATTAATATTATTGGCGGTCTTATTATTGGTCTTACCCAGCATGATTTGCCGCTTGCGGTTGCTGCGGAAAACTATGTTCTGCTGTCTATCGGTGACGGGTTGGTTGCGCAAATCCCATCCTTACTGCTCGCCATTTCAACAGCGATCATTGTGACCCGCGTATCGTCAACGCAAGATATGGCGCAGCATATTGGAACGCAAGTTAACTTATCCCGCGCATGGATACCTGTTGCCGCAGTCTTGGGATTAATTGGTCTTATCCCGGCCATGCCAAATCTATTGTTTTTAACTGGTGCGGCGATTGCGGCGGTGCTGGCGGCGAGTTCATATTTCAAGGAAGAGCAGCTCGCAGAGCAGGATAGTCTCGTTACTAATGCGCTGGAAAGCCCTGAAGAAAATACCGAGGATGTCTCCCTTTCAGACATCGCAGATAATTCTGCAATATCAATCATGCTAGGGTATGGGCTGGTTGATATGGTCAATGGCAATGATGGCGGGGTTTTAAGCACTAGAGTGACAGGAATACGCCGGCAAGTCTCAAAAGCGCTTGGATTTGTTGTGCCATCTGTTCGTATCAGAGATGACCTGACGCTTGAACCAAACACTTACTTGATCAAAGTTGGGCATACGATTGTGGGTGAGGATAAAGTCTATCCTGACCGCAAGCTGGCTATTCCGGGCGAAGATGCCAATCTCAAAATTGATGGCATTCATGTGAAAGACCCGACATTTGGCATGGATGCGGTGTGGATTAATGCTAATCAAACCCGCGAAGCCGAAACCAAGGGCTATGTTGTGGTCGCGCCCGAATCTGTTCTGGCGACGCATTTAAGCCATCTGGTTTATAAATATGCTGGGCAATTAATTGGTCAGGATGACGTTCAGAAATTGCTTGATAACCTTGCTAATAGCGCCCCAAGTCTGGTGCAATCGGTTGTCCCTAAACTTATCCCTCTGCATAATTTAACGGCTGTCCTGCGGAACCTTCTGGATGAGCGTGTGCCCATTGGTGATATGCGCCGGATTTTGGAAAACATTGCTAATCTGGCCTCGCGCAACCTTAGCACGGCNGATATGGCNGAGGCATTGCGNCCNGTTCTTGCCGGNATGNTGATCCAGCAAGTCGCGCCTNTGAACAGCCCGTTGCCNGTTGTGACGCTGGCCTCTGATCTCGAAAATATGCTGATCACGATGCAAAAGCANAGCGGNGAGGAAGGGCTTATCCTCGATAATGATCTATCACAGAAATTACTCACCAAACTGAATCAGATCAATGATGATATGTCGTCAAAAGGCAAGCAGGCGGTTTTGGTCGTCTCGCCNGTTATTCGGCGNTCACTATCNGGCCTCGTCCGNCAGCATATTGATGACATGATCGTCATTGGATTTACCGAAATTCCAGACAACCGCAAGATTGAACTTGTGGCGACAATTAGCGGTGAGGCCGAGAGCTGAGCCAGACCATTTATCCAGACCCCTTATCAGGGAAAGCAAGGAGAGAAAACATGCCAACCATTACCGTATCTGCTGCCGATAGTGCCACAGCAATGGATCAAATCCTGTCACAGCTTGGTGATGATGCCTTGATTTTGGATACCAAGACTCGTGATGGCAAGGTTGAGATCAGCGCCACCAANGATCTTGGTTATACCCCAAAAAAGAAAGACAAAATCAGCGATGTCTTTACCAAGGTCATGCAGGAAGAATTGCATTCGCATCAGGGATCACGGCAGTATTCTAATCCCATAACAGGTCGGCCAAGTATGGATAAAGCGACCTCAGACGCCTTTATGAAGGCCATTGCTGAGGAGCAACCAGAGCAAGCGCAAGCTGATGGTAGTTTTGAAGAAGAGGCGCAAATCAATATTCGGGTTAAGCGGCTTAAATGGGAAAATGAAAAACTGGCTAAAGATATTGAAGACCAGCGAAACGAAATTAGGAATTCCGCCGAAACCGCTAAAGTGTTCTATGAGAAAGCCATAGAGCAGGGCGAGGAAACTAAGCAACAGATGAACNTTTTCAGCCATGACCTCAATGGGCTTCGGGCGACAGTTAACCAGATGCGCGGCGATATGGTTAGCCGCCGTAAACATCGGCTAAGTATGGTTGTTCTCATCATGGCGCTTGGCCTGACAGCAGGGACATATACAATGCGTGATCATCTGTCTGGATTGACACCTTATGTTTCTGGATTGCTGGAAACCATGGGCATTATGCCAGCCGCAACGCCTGAACAGATTGAAATTAGTGCGCTCGATGCCACCCGAATGGGTGATACCATCCGCATTAAAGGGACAGTGACCAATCATAATCAAAGCCAGATTGAAGCACCGATGATACGCTTTCAGGTCAAAGATAAGACAGGCGGTATTCTTGGTGAAAGGGATGTCAGATTAGATCAGGACAGTCTCATGCCTAGTGTTGGAGTTACCGTCACCACTCAACTTGTGATGCATTCCAGCATTGCTGATGACATTGAAACCGATATCATTGCCATCCCAATCTTTGAGACCGCTACTAATGATGCTTAAATCCAGAGCGATTAAATAGCAATAAATTGAATAAAAAAGACGCGCCCCGTTTGCTTGGATTGGAAATTGCATATAGTAATAAATAAGAACNTGTATTAGGAAACAATAATGGCAACATCAATCGCAATATGCAGCGGCAAGGGCGGCGTTGGAAAATCCAACATAACCGTCAACTTGGCGATGGTATATCAAAGCATGGGTAAGAAAGTTGCCATTTTCGATGCTGATTTTGGTATGGCAAACTCGCATATTTTGATGGGAATTAATCCTCAGCATTATATCAGCGAGGCGTTATCTGGTGAAAAACCGATATCAGAAATTGCCTGTCCAGGCCCGCGAGGCGTCAATGTTTATTCGGGCGGCAGCGGGTTGCTTGAGGTGTTAAATCTGGATAAGACCAAACGCTTTCAAACCATCAGGTTAATGGATGAGATCGAAGATCAGATGGATATTCTGCTTGTTGATGTTCCGGCTGGTGCGTCGGATAATTCGGTATCTTTTGTATCGGCGGCGGATCGGGCGGTTGTNGTGCTTGTTGGTGAGCCGACAAGTTTTCTTGACGCCTATTCCTTTATTAAGGCCTGTCATCTGGAAATGAAAATCACAGATTTTACTATTGTTGTGAATATGGCCAATAACGCCGCTGAGGCGAAAAAGCATTTTGACCGGTTCAATGCCATCGCCATGCAATTTTTGGATGTTCGTCTGCGCTTTGGTGGGCAAATCCCGATGTCCCAGCGAATGCGAAAAGCCGTTATAAACCGTGTGCCAATCACGGCCAGGAAATCAGATTTGCCAGAGGTCATAGCCTTTCAATCACTGGCCAAACAGGTGCTTGATGCGCCAATGAATACGACAAAAGGNATCAGGTTTTTCCAACAAGGTAAGTCAGGCGAGGGATGAGATGAGAGCGCATTATCCTGAACAAAAAGTGGATATTGAACAGCTAATCAACAGTCACCTTGATTTAGTTAAAAAGATCGCTTGGCATATGCATGGCCGTGTCCATCTATCCATTGAGATTGAAGATTTAATTCAGATTGGATATTACGGTCTGGTGCTGGCGGCACAGAATTATACCCCGAAAGAAGGCGCTAGTTTTTCAAGCTATGCCGGATTACGCATCAAGGGTGAAATTATTGACTTCTTGCGAAAGAACTCAAACTTATGCCGGACAACAATCAAGCGCCAGCAAGATGTTCGCTCAGCAGAACAAGAGCTGCGCTCAAAATTAGGCCGTGAGCCAGAATTGCAAGAACTGGCTAAGCATTTGAACGTCGAAGAATATGAAATGCTGGACTGGCAACAAGATTTTGAAGCCAATAATCATCAGTCGCTGGATAGCGTATATGACGAGTTTTCTATCTGGTTTGTGTCTGACGAAAATAACCCCGAAGATGAGATGAATGATCTTGAGTTAAGGTCGTCGCTTAAAGATGCACTGCATACCCTGCCCGAACGTGAGGCTCTGGTTATTCAGCTCTATTATGTTGAGGAGCTTAACGTCTATGAAATTGCCGAAGTCCTGGAGATCACCACTGGTCGCGTCTCACAGATTAAATCCGCAGCCATAAAGCGGCTCAGAGATTTTATCGGTAACCCTGAACATGGATTCATGGCAGGATAAAAGACTGAAATCATAAAAGACTGAAATCAGGAAAGACAGGTAGCATGAAAGATTGGCAGCAAACGCATGAAATTAATATGGCTGTTCAAACAGCAGAGATACGCCTAAGGCATGCTGATATGCATGAAACCCTTGTTGCTACTTGCAATTTAATGAACATAGCCAGGGGCCAGAGTGTCATCACGATCACCCCATTTGCCGCTCATGAGGTCATGTCTGGGGAGCAAGCTGATCAGCCCATTGGCGAGGTCAAAATCCGTCTTGATAAAAGGCAAATGGAGATTAATGCCATGTTGCCGCAACACGCTTTTGACCGCTTGATCCGATATATCAGACATCCATCAACGCGGCCTGCGGTGATCAAGGTTGATATTGATGAAGCGCTGGCTGTTAGTGTTGATGGCGATCTCAGGATTGATGAAGAAATGACGCTAAATATAGCAGACGTGTCAATCACTCTGCCACTTCGTTAATTAGCCATCAATAAATCTGCTAATAATATCAGCTTCCGCCTGAACCATCCGGGAAGACGCTCCGAAAGCTTGTTGGGCGCGCATCATCATTACCATTTCATCAGTAACACTGGTATTAGATGCCTCAATCGAGCCCTGAATAACGCGGCCAAAAACACCATCATTAGGCGCACCGACAAGGGGCAGGCCGGATAGGTTGCTGGCTTGAAACTCATTTAGACCACGCTGTGTTAAGCCATTGATATTACGGAAACGTGCAAGTCCAATTTGACCTGCTTGCAGGGACAAATTAGTGCCATAAGTTGCGGTCACTTCACCTTTTTCGTTAATTGAGATCGAATCGACTTCTTTATATTGCCCGGTATTGTTACCGGTTTGAAGACGGAAAGGGATAGTAATCGGTTGACCCGTAGAAGACAGCAGAATCTTTCCTGTGTTACTGATCATTTGCCCTTCATCATTGAGGCTGAATGATCCATCACGGGTAAAATACATGCCGCCATCAGCAGGGTCCAGCCCCATGAACATGCCATAGCCAGAAAGGCCAAGGTCAAGCGACATATTGGTCGTCTTCAATGAGCCTTGGCTGTAATTGACACGCATACCTGAGTTGCGTGTACCCATTCCAGTGATTGTATTATCAGTTTGGTCGGAGGTTTTCGCATAGATATCCTGAAACTCTGTCGTGCTTCGCTTAAATCCAGTGCTATTTGCATTTGAGATATTGTTTGAGATTGTGCTAATCTCTTTATTTGCGGCTAATAATCCGCTGGAAATGATGGATAACATGTCTCATTTGCCTCCTTATTGGCCGCAACATAAAAAGATATCAGTAAGAGTATTCAAATTTCATGCCAGATTGGACCTGCCACCAGGATAAGAGCAAAACTTTATGGAGTTGAAATTTTTGCCTTTTATGGCATTATAAAAATGTAATGTAGTTTATTTTATTATTGTGGATTTTGTTTCATGAGCAACCCGTCAAATGCACTTGTGCCCGTCAGCCCAGCACAACCACCTGCTGTGGTGCGTTCTGAAAATGATAATCCCTTGAGCTTGGTTAAGGGTGCGATCAAGCTTACAGATAAAGAGGATGTGCGTAATCGCCTGCCAGATATTCTTGGCCGAGCTTTGGCGCGAACTTGGATTGATACGCCATTTCATGAGAGCTTTTCGCGTGATCCACAAGCGACATTGGCAGCTCATGGTGTTGAAATGCCAGATAACATGGTAATTGAGTTTCAAAAGCCGGATAGCAATCGCCCACGCATTGTTGTTTATGAAAAAAAGCCACATTCTAAATTCCGTACCCGCATTTTCTATTTACAGCTTGTTATGATGGCAGGGCGTTAAACCATGAATAAAACCCTTATGATTTCGGCATTATCTGCCTGCCTTTTAAGTTACGGATTTGCCCATGCTGATAATCACGGTGACAATATTGCCACCAGCGATGAGACATTTATGGAAGCGGTCGAAGCGGCTAAATCTGGCAATTATATCCATGCTTTCACGTTGTTTGAAATGCAGGCAGAGGCTGCTCAGCATGATGCCCAATTTAATCTGGCGTTATTGCTAAAATCTGGTCGCGGCACCCCTCAACATTATCATGATGCCTTAAAATGGGCTTGGCTAGCGCATCTGGGCGGGATAGAAAAGGCGCAGATGCTGGCTGAGGAGATTGTTGATATCCTGCCTGAGGATACAGTAGAAAATGTCAGGATTGCGATTGCTGAGCGGCTTAAAGAAAGAATTGATAACGGTGATAAAAGGGCAATCACGCAATATGCAAGGTATTTTAGAGAGATCCTTTATGACCCAGATTATGAACAATCCTATCTCTGGTATTCTATTGCATCAGCCGTCGGCATTGATGGTAGTCAAGAAGCCAGAGATGAAGCGGCTAGCTATCTGGAGCCAGAAGTTATGATCGCGTTACAAGAAGAAGCGAGAACCACATATTACGGCCTGTCATTTGGAAAATAACTCAGCAGGCGATATAAGGAGCTGACATGCAAGTCAAAATTCACTGGATTATTGACGGGGTGGCTGAAATGGATGTAGAAACCCCTGAAGACGCAGAAGCGCAAGTCGAAGAGATGTTGAAAAAAGTTCTGGCAGATAATCCAGACCTGATCAATGTCTTGGGAACGCGCGCTATCCAAGGCAAGGCCTATTTGCCCGGCTCGGAAGATGATATTAATGACATTGAAACAAACGGCTAAAATATCGCGTGTTATTGCTATGACAGCGATGCTGGCTATGGCATGCGTTGGCGCTATTGGTCTCACAGCGGTGATCAGTAGCCATGATGCTATGGCTGCTGCGAAAACATACAAATCCAAAGGCTCATTGGAAAATACCCGTCATGTGCTGGAAAAATGCCGCCTCAAAGCTGTTGAGGTTGTCGATGGTGTCACTATGTGCGTCTATCGCTCACAAACGGGGCGGCGAGTTACGCTCACCAATGATGACCCTAGTGCTGGCTGTCAGAAACAATTTCAGTGTAAACGCTAAACTCGCCACTATAACAGTCTATCAGTAGTCTGCCAGTAGTCTGTCAGGAGTCTGTCAGGATTGGCATGCCGCGCAAAATCCACGGATTTCAATCGCAGTTTTAGTTGGCCTAAAATCAAAATTGGTTAACAGAAGACTCACCGTGTCTTCAACATTGGAATGTGCTAATTCCTCAACCAATCCACATCTCTCACAAATGACAAATGAGGCGTTCTGGCTGTTTTTTGTCCCGCAATTATCAAGCTGACAGACCGTATAAGCATTCAGGCTTTCCAGACGGTGAACCATGCCCAGCGTGATCAACTGATCAAGCGTTCGATAGACTTGAAGCGGTGCCCTAAACCCATCGTCGCGCAAGGCATCAAGAATGGAATAAGCGCCTAAAGGTCGCTCCGCCTTGGTCAGGGTTTCCATGACAAGGTTTTGCTTTTCGGTCAGTTCTGGCGCGGCATGTTTCTGTGTTTTGATCATGATCCTATCCGATAGCCTGATCTTATATTACGCCCCTAATGGCTATTTCTCAAAGAAAGTTTTATTGGCAATATTGACAAAACAAAGCATATTACGGCCGCAACAACGATACTGGGGCCGGCGGGGATATCCCATTCAAGCGAGCCCATTAGGCCAGCACAAATTGAAATCACGCCAATAATGGCTGATAAAACGGCCATTTGTTCGGGTGATGTTGAAAACCGCCGAGCGCTGGCGGCAGGGATGATCAGTAATGCAGTGATCAGTAAAACACCAACAATCTTCATTGATATGGCAATAACAGCGGCCATGACGATCATGAAAATGAAATTGATATATTCTGGTCTTGTGCCTTCTGCTGTGGCTATTTCCATATTCACAGTTGCGGCAAAAAGCGGTCTCCAGATCAGCATCAGGAGGATGAGGACAGCACCGCCGCCGCCCCAGATAATGATCAGGTCTCGCGCCGTGATGGCAAGAATATCGCCAAATAAAAATCCAATTAGATCGACGCGAATCCAGCTCATGAAAGACAGAACCACCAAACTAATGGCCAAAGCGGAATGGGCAAGCAAGCCTAGCAGTGAGTCTGATGACAGATTGGCACGGCGTTGCAGTAGCATCAGCAGCAAAGACACCGCAACCGAAATGCCAAATACGGCAAGTGTGATATTTAATTCAAGAAGCAAGGCTAGGGCAACACCAAGCAGCGCTGAATGCGATAGCGTATCCCCAAAATAGGCTAGCCGGCGCCATATAATAATGCACCCTAAAGGCCCTGCGATCAGCGCAACCCCGATACCGCCAATCATGGCGCGGACAAAAAAATCATCAAACATTGTCACTATCCTGATCGCTTTCGGCGGTGTCTGCCAAGGCTGGTATTTTGCCTGAAACAGGGTTGCTTTTTGTGCTATCGTTTATGCTGGCATTTGTTTTATTAGTGGGGTAATGAATGCCGCCGTCAGGAAGATGCTCATGGTCATGTTTATGCTCATAAAAAGCCAGGCCTGATGCTACACGCTCGCCAAACAGCGATTTAAACTCGGCGCTTGATGCGACTGTTGCCGGCGTTCCGGAACAGCATATATGACCGTTCAAACATATCACCCTATCCGTTGTTGACATAACAATATGCAAATCATGAGAGATCAAAAGCACCCCACAATTCAGTTGCCGTCTGATATCTTCGATCAAACTAAATAGTGCCAGCTCACCATTAAAATCAACACCTTGGACAGGTTCATCCAGCACCAAAAAATCAGGTGAGCGGAGAATAGCGCGTGCCAGTAAGACCCTTTGAAACTCCCCCCCTGACAGATTATTCATCTGCTCCCTAGCCAGATGGAGTGTCTTTGTGGAGGCCAGCGCCGTTTCAATTTCTGATATGCCAGCTCTGTTTGTTAAGCATAGAAAGCGCGTCACTGTCAGCGGCAAGGCCCAGTTCAAATCAAGTTTCTGGGGAACATAACTGATGCGCAGATTGGGCTTACGGTAAACGCTGCCTTCATCGGCATCTAATATGCCAAGTGCTAATTTAGCCGTTGTTGATTTGCCTGATCCATTCGGCCCTATCAAGGTGACAATCTCGCCTGCTGATACGCTCATCGTGACGCCTTTGACTAGCCAGCGCTTTGATCTGAAAATGCCTGCGTTTTCCAGAGATACAAGCATGTCTTTATTTTCCAACATTGAGAATCCATCACTAATTTTTAAAGGCATACCATTTCAGGGATAATATTTACAGGCATAATATTAACAGGTCATTTGCCATATCGTTAAACTATTTGCAGAAACTATTTACAGCTTGAATTGTTATGTTATAACATAAAAATATCTATTTTGTCATTCTTAAATAATAAGTATGTATGAGCGTTAGGAGTATCGGTATGCCATCAATGAAATCCATGTTTAGTGTAAGTGCATTTGTTATTTTATCATCAGGGATAATGGTAACGGATAGACAGGCAAGCGCAGAAGTGAATGTTGTCGCCTCGATTAAGCCTGTCCATTCGCTTGTCGCAGGTGTTATGGCAGGTGTCAGCACACCTGAGCTGATCATTGAAGGGTCAGGCTCGCCGCATACATATGCGTTAAAACCGTCGCAGGCAAGGCAGCTTCAAGACGCGGATCTGATATTCTGGGTTGGAAATAAGATTGAGCCTTTTCTCGAAAAATCAATTGCAGGTATTGCGTCTGAGGACGTATCTGTTGCTCTCTCAGAAAGCCATGGATTGACAAAAATTAAACTCCGCGAAGGCGCAGATTTTGAAGCTCATGACGATCACGATCATGCAGACCATGATGATGATCATGATGACGGGCATGAAGATCACGATGAAGGGCATGATGATCATGATGAC
>NZIT01000090.1 GCA_002691725.1 SAR116 cluster bacterium
GCCTTTCTTGAAACCTATCGGCCGTTTGAAGTCGATGGTATGCCATTCATGGATTGGGTGGATAGACATCTTGATCCCACGGCAATCACCAACAGTTTTCAGTCTAAAACATGGGCAAATCGGCTGGTTGACAGCATCTTGCGGCGTGAATAGTTAGAACCCCAAATTGTTCCCCAAATAGGGTTAAACAATTGCCAAATGTGGATAAACAATTAGTACTGGCGGCTTAATAAAAATGCTGGCTCTCAAATAGGTTTGCATAAACGCCCTGTTTTGCCAGCAAGCTATCGTGATCGCCATCTTCAACAATCTTGCCGCCATCAATAACAAGGATATGATCAGCGTGGCGAACCGTAGCTAGCCGATGCGCCACAATAATGGTTGTCCGGCCTTTGGTCAGCGTCTGCATGGCGGCCTGGATATGTTTCTCGGTTACCGCATCGAGAGCGCTTGTTGGCTCATCCAATAGCAATATCGGGGCATCTCGCAATATCGCTCTGGCAATGGCGATACGTTGCCTCTGGCCGCCAGAAAGCCGATTGCCTTCTTCGCCCACAACCGTCTGATAACCATCGGGCAGATCATTGATAAAATCAGCAGCGGCGGCGGCCTGGGCGGCGGCTCTAATATCGGTTTCATCAGCATCCAGCCGACCAAAGGCAATATTATTGGCAACTGTATCATTGAATAGCAAACTATCCTGGCTGACCAATGCCATTGCTCCCCTAAGAGCATTAAGATCAAGCTGCCGCAAATCTTGCCCATCAAGCCTAATCAAGCCTGCGGATGGATCAAACAGGCGCGGGATCAAATTAATGATCGTGCTTTTGCCGCCGCCACTAGGCCCAACTAAAGCAAGGGTCTGGCCGGGGGTTACCGTGAAATTAATATCCGATAACGTCATCTCCTCAGCATAGCGGAAATTGACCGCCTGAAACTCAATTTGCCCCTTAACCGCATTAAGTGGCTCAGGGCGCTCAGGCGAGGAGACATGGCTAGGGGTATCAAGCAAGGTGAACAGCCGTGATAAAGCAGCCGATGCTTCTTGCAAGATCGTGTTCAATGTGCCTAAAGCACGAACAGGTTGGGCAAGCATTAAAAGAGCTGTGATAAATCCAGCAACATGACCGATATCAAGGCTTCCGCTCAATACGCGCCAGCCTGCCAGACCAATAATGCCGGCGATAGCAATACCGCCAAGCACTTCAAGAATAGGATCAATACGGGCCCGCCCGATGGCCAGGATGCGCTGGCTTTGATAGAGCAGATCAAACATACGGCTTGTCCGGCTTTTCTCATAATCCTCAAGCCCATAGGCACGGATCATGCGGCCACCCTTCATCGTTTCATGCAAGGTTGATGTCGTCTGCCCCATCTGTTCTTGCAGCTGATGTGAGCCATGGCGTTGGCGCCGACCAATGGCTATAATCGGTTGCATGGCTAGCGGATATACGCCCAGGACGACCAAGGTTAAAATCCAGTCGAATGAGATAAGCACCCCGATCAGAACGATGATAGTGAGGCTATCTTTGATCAGGTTATTGATCAGCCGAACCAATGCCTCACGAATAACATTAACATCATTGGTCATCCGGCTAACAAAAGTTCCTGACGGTGCCGACATCACATCACGCAAATCTGTCATGATCAGATGACTAGCCATTCGGCGCTGGATATGGCGCGTCACCCGTAGCGATAAGTCCGCAACTTGTAAAGCCAGACCATACATAGCGGCGGCACGAATAGCAGCAATCATAATAATTAGCAGAGGGATTTGCCAAACCAGATCAGGGCTGGCAATATTTAATCCATTAAAGACATATCCAATTAAAATCGGATACGCTCCTGACAGTGCTGACACTACCAACATAAAGCCAAAAATAATAATCAGCCTGCCCCAATGCTGGCGCACATAATCACCCCACAGCCGCCTGAATAACGTTCTTGTTGAATGCGGTGTTGAATGCGGGGGTTTATGATGGGCTTTTAGTGCCTCATCTGCCTGTTCTGATGAAGGTTCGCGTTCTGTCATATCTTCTTGATAGGCGATCTCATGGCATAGAACAACATGAAAGCAAATGATCTGATACGAAAATAACTAGATTACCATGGTCAGAATGTGGCAAATAAGAACCTCAAGACAAATATAATCGCCAAAATGATATCAGAACCAAGCCCGACCCTAATTTGCGTGTACCCTTTTACTGATAGCGTTTTGCTGATAAATGGAAAGATCACATATGATCAAGTCGGTTTTGAAAAGCTATGCTATGCTGACCATTCTGGGATTAATTTCTGGGGTATATTTTACCCTGCTCACCAAGAGCATGCGCTGGCAGAAACTGGATGGCGAAGGTCTCACCGGCACGCTTGATAAAAGCCGTGGCGGTATTATAACCTTCTGGCATTGTCGCCTGATCGGCTTTCCGCATTTTACAGGCTGGCGATCACGTCCCCACACATTGATCTCACAAAGCCGTGATGGCCGCATGATCGCCCTTTATGGTCAGATCAACGGGCTTAAAATTATTCAGGGCTCAACCAATAAAGGCGGCGTCAGCGCCTATAAGACCATGCGGCGGCTATTACAAACCGAGGCGTATGTTGCCATTACCCCCGATGGCCCAAGAGGCCCGGCACGCCAAGCCTCTGCCTCTGCCATTCATCTTGCCGCCCAAAGCGGATTGCCAATTATTCCGGTCAGCTATTCAGCCTCACCAGCAAAACGCGCCCATAGCTGGGATAAATTAATGATACCTAAATGGTTTAGCCGTGGCGTCTATGCGCTTGGCGATCCTATCTATGTCAAACCCAAGCCTAGCGAGGCTGAGGTAGAGGCCGCCAGACTTGCGCTGGAAAACGCCATGAACAGCGTCACCGCACGGGTTGATGCTGAGTTTGACTACGCGCCTGATCATATTCCGGATCGTTATGGAAATCTGAAATAATGATGCTGTTCAGATTATATGCAGGTTTATGGCTGATCATCATGCCTTTCATGCGGCTCTGGTTAAGCTGGCGCATTAGCCGCGGCAAAGACCGCCCGGAGCGGCTGCCTGAACGCTTTGGTAAAGCCAACATTAGCCGTCCAGATGGCACATTGATCTGGGTGCATGCGGCCAGCGTGGGGGAGTCTGTATCCGCGTTATCACTAGCCAGGCTGCTTTTTGAAAAACAGCCTGATATTGTTATCTTGATCACGTCGGGGACGGTCACATCGGCGGCAATGATCGCAAATGCACAAACCAACATGCCGTTTGGCAGGAATATCATCCACCAGATGCAGCCGCTTGATGCGCCGCATGTGATAGGGCGTTTTCTCAATCACTGGCGTCCTGATATCCTGATCTCACTGGAAAGCGATATTTGGCCAATGATGATCTGCAAGACTCATCAGCGCGGCATACCTGTCATGCTGGCATCAGCGCAAATGTCAGAAAGCTCACTTCGGCGCTGGCAACGCATCAGCNCTNGCGCCAGAAAAATCATTTTCTCTGCCATCNCCCGAATTGAAGCCGGTGATGATGAACAAGCCAGCCGGTTTAGGCAAATTACTGAACCTGACTGGACAGATATAGGCGTTAGCGGCTCATTAAAGGCGACCGCGCCAGCCCTCAATATTGATAAAAATATGCATGATCAGCTTGATCAGATAGCGCTTGACCGAACCGTGGTTTTGCTGGCTTCAAGTCATCCCGGCGAAGAGGAGATTGTTATGGATGCGGTTGAGGCTATGCAACAAAGCGAAGCCATTTCGCTCATCCTGACACCGCGTCATATTGATCGCGGAAAGTCTATTCATGCTATGTTGGCACAGCGCGGCATCGCATCATTTTTATTAAGCCAGTATGCTGNTNATATACCGCCATCANANATANCAGATAAGGGNTTAGGAAANAAGCCAGTGCAGGTCTGTATTGCCGATGTTATGGGGCAGATGGGGAGTCTGTTTTCAGTCGCTGATATTATCATCATGGGCGGCGGTTTTATGCCTTTAGGTGGCCATAATCCAATGGAACCTGCGGCCATGGGCAAGGGCGTGATTAGCGGCAGAAAGATCAATAAAAATGCGAGTATTTATAAACGGCTTGATGAGTTTGGTGGTGTTATTTGGGCGGATACCGCTAATGAGCTAACCAATGCAATGATTATGCTGATGACCGCACCAACTCGCCTGAAACACCTTAATTCTGGCGCCACCTCAGCCTATCAGTCCTTTACCAGGCAAGGTGATGCGGTTGCTGAACTTGTGCTAGATGTGATAGCCATGCCAAAGGAGAAGGCATGATAGCGACTCCGTCTTTTTGGTATCAGCGCAGTATNATTGGCTATGCTATCATGATTTTATTATGGCCATTGAGCCTTTTATGGCGGATCGCCAGCACAACCCGCAGGCTCTGGATCAGACCTGTCAAATTGCCTTTGCCTGTCATTTGTATTGGCAATTTGACGGCTGGCGGGACAGGTAAAACGCCATTGGTAACATGCGTCGCAAAGGCCGCTATTGATAAAGGATTAGCGCCGGTTGTTTTAAGCAAAGGCTATGGCGGCAGCGCGGCAGGCCCCCATCTTGTGAGAGCCGATGACAGCGCCGGCCTGGTTGGTGATGAGCCATTAGAGCTTGCCGCTATCTGCCCTGTTGTTATTGCTAAAACCCGCAAAGCAGGGGCTGTCTGGATTGCCGAGAATATGACCGCAGATGTCATACTCATGGATGACGGTTTTCAAAATCCTGCGCTCCAGCCTGATATTGGTATTGTGGTTTTTGATGGTAATCGCGGCATTGGCAATGGCCAGATTATGCCTGTTGGCCCTATGCGTGAAGGCTTGCGTAATGGGCTTCAGCGCGCGAGCTATGTTGTTATTATTGGCGATGATACGCAAGGCCTGAGCCAAACTATTCATCATATGCGGCCTGACATTCCTATCATTTCAGCCAGCAAGGAATTTGAGCCATCCGTGCAAGCGATCTTAGCCAAAGAGCCGCTTTTGGCTTTTGCCGGGATCGGACATCCCGATGCCTTTTTTGCCATGATTGCCGAACATGGCGGCCAGTTGATAAAGACCCTTTCCTTTCCCGATCATCACCGATATACCGCAGCAGAATGGCAAAATATTCACGCCACTGCCTTGCGCCACCAGGCTAAATTAGTGACGACACGGAAGGACTATATGCGACTTGACCCGGACCAACGTCATGCGGTGACGCCCCTGCCCCTCACCCTTGATATAGATAGACGCTGGATTAATGCGATTTATGATGAGCTTCGTCATGGCTAAATGGATAAATATATGGATTAGGCGGCTGTTGATCTGGCCAATTGGCGCATTGATGATTTACCTCATCATGGGCTTTCGGCTGATCATTCCAGCCAGCTGGTCCAGTCTGTTTATTGGCGCGATTGTGAGGATGGTTGCGCCATTAACGCCTTGGCATAAAAGAGCCAAAAAAAATATCCAGCTTGTCATGCCTGATCTAAGCCGGGTTGAGCAGAATCAAATCCTGAAAAAGATGTGGTGGAATCTGGGGCGCACAATGGGGGAGTTCCCCTATCTTGAACGGCTATCACAGAAAGATCATATCACCGAACATGGCTCAGCATCTATTGAAGGCATCAGAGAGACAGGTGGATTTATTATAGGTGGCCATATCGGCAATTGGGAGCTATCGGCATTCCCTGTCATATCACGCGCCATCCCGTTTTCTATTTCTTATCGGCCATTGAATAATCCGTTGACTAAACATGCGCTTGATAATCGGCTATCGCTGGCCGCCAATACCTTTGTTAAAGGCATGGAGTCTGCGCGCGGAATTATCGACAATGCCCGCAAAAAACAGACCATGATATTGCTGGTTGATCAGAAACTGCGTGAAGGCATGATTGTGCCATTTTTTGGGAAAGGCGCAACCACCGCCGTATCTTATATTCGGGCGGCATTAAAACATCATGTGCCGCTTATCATGGTGCGCGTCAAACGCCTGAAAGGGTGCCAGTTTGATCTTTATTTAGAACCCGTTGATACCGCATCCATCCTTGCTGATAATCCAGAGCAAGACCCTGTTCTGGCTGTCGCAACAGCGATCAATTCGCGGCTGGAAGAATGGATAAGAGAGACACCAGAACAATGGTTCTGGCCGCATCGCCGTTGGCCCGAAAGCAAAGATGAGGCGCCGCATGAGATCAGCCCATAACCGCCTGAATTAGAGCAATTTGCCCTGTTTATTCGTATTCTGCCAAGATGCTGAAGATGCTGAAGATGTCGGAGATGCTGAAGATGCCGATTTTGGTGATTTTTCGGGTGGGGTTTCAGGCGCAAAATCACTAGCCACTTGTACAGATACGTTATCATCGGTAAAGGTCAATATCAGATCAGATACACTGGCTGTTTCTTGAGCTGTTTTCAGAATCCGTCCATCACCAGCATCACTAACCAGCGCAAAGCCGCGCGCCAGCACCTTTTGATAAGATGAGGCATCGAGCAGCCGCCCCAATTGGTCTAGCCGTGTTGCCACCCGTTCAAATATCTGTTCAGGGTGCTGGCTGATACGGCTATCCAACATCGACATCTGGTGCTGTTTTTGCGATAAAATCGCTTGCGGATCAGGCAATAGCTCAGCCGCTTGCCTGAGCCAATCGGCACGCCTCGATATCATCTGATCATGCGCGCGATCCAGGCGCAGCATAATCTGGCCAGCCCGATTTTGGACATCAGCAATTTGTGCCGCAGGGGTTGGCAGTCGGTCAGCCAGTGATCCGATATACCCCAAAAGCCTGCTAAGATAGCTTGTTACAACGCGCATCTGGCGGTCATCAGCCGAATCAAGCCGCTGCTGGCGAAAGCTAATGGTTTGATCAGGATCACCCATAGCCCGCGCTAAGCCGCGCAATCCATCGCTATGATTCTGAAAGACTTGATCCGTTTTTCTGTCCATCCGCAAGGCAAGCTCTTGGCAGTGACGAAGCAAGTCATTGCGGACAGGGGTCGCCATTTCCGCCGCCGCCGTTGGTGTTGGCGCGCGCAAATCTGCGGCCAGATCACATAAGGTATGATCGGTTTCATGGCCAACCGCAGAAATGATGGGAATATCAGATGCCGCCACCGCACGCACAACATCTTCTTCGTTAAAAGGCATTAAATCTTCGAGACTGCCGCCACCCCGGCCGACAATCAGCAGGTCAGGTCTGGGGATTTTTCCATCATGCGGCAGTCGGGTAAAGCCATTAATGGCATTGGTAATTTCTGCCGCCGCCTGATTGCCTTGCACCAACACCGGCCAGACCAGAACATGAACAGGAAAGCGGTCATTCAGCCGATGCAGAATATCTCTGATAACAGCCCCTTTTGGGCTGGTCACAACGCCGATAACTTTCGGTAATTTTGGCAGTGGCTGTTTCCGCTCTTTATCAAATAATCCTTCTGCCAGAAGCCGTTTGCGGCGGTCTTCTAATTGTTTAAGAAATGCGCCTTCCCCCGCCATCTCAAGCGACTGCACAACAATCTGATAACGTGATTGGCGGCTAAAGGTAGTCAGCTTTCCCGTGACAATAACATCAAGCCCGTCTTCGGGTTTCATAATGATGCGAGGCACCATATTTTTCCAAATAACCGCGTCCAGGATATTATTATCATCTTTCAGCTTGAAATAAATATGCCCCGATGACCATTGCCGACATTCAGCAATCTCGGCACGAACTCTAATCGTATCAAAGCTTTCAATAGACCGTTTAATCGCTTGCGATAACTCGGAAAGCGAAAACACTGGTTGATTATCAGCATCAGGCAGGCTTTGATCTTTTGTTTCCATACCATGTTATGCCATATTGGCTAGCATTACGCCAACCAAAGAACGCGATAGAATAGGATCAATAACAGATGAATGTGCTTATCATTGGCAGTGGCGGCAGAGAACATGCTCTTGCCCACTCTATTTCTAAATCCCCATTACTTGATCAATTGGTGGTTAGCCCCGGCAATCCAGGGATCGCAGAAATAGCCAGATGCGTGGACTGCCCTGATGAGCCAGCGCTATTTTCCCTCATCGAAGATGCTTGTATTGATCTTGTTGTCATCGGCCCGGAAGCGCCATTGGTTGATGGTCTGGCTGATCGACTTCGCACCAAGGATATCCTGGTTTTTGGCCCAAGCCAGCAAGCCGCCATGCTCGAGGGATCAAAGGCCTTTGCCCGTGATTTCTGTGATCGTCATCATATTCCGCAACCGGAATGGCATCGCTTTGATAATAGCGCCGATGCTTGTGCCTATATTCGCGGACATGCCGCCAATGGCCATGTCATTAAGGCAGATGGGCTAGCCGCTGGCAAAGGCGTAGTTGTCGCTGATACCAAGGATGAGGCGATAGCGGCCATTACCAGCATGCTAGATGATCAGCAGTTTGGTCATGCCAGCACCTCAATTCTCATCGAAGAACGTATTACTGGCGTGGAAGCCTCACTATTTGCTATCGCTGACGGTGATGACGCCATGATGATCGGAACAGCGCAAGATTATAAACGCATTGGTGATGGCGATACNGGCCCTAATACTGGCGGTATGGGTGCCGTCTCACCAGCACCGGCACTCGATGCTGACCTTTATGATATCGCATGGCAGAACATCGTGGAAAAGGTCATTAAAGGCATGAAAGCCGATGATATGCCCTATCAAGGGTTTCTATATACGGGGCTGATGATGACCGCAAAAGGCCCGAAAGTGATTGAGTTCAATTGCCGCTTTGGNGATCCTGAGGCAGAAGTCATTCTGCCNCGGCTTCAATCCGATTTGCTGACCGCATTGCTAGCCGCATGTTCATCAGGTTCAGATACATCCAGTTTCAAGGATATGGAGTTACAGTTTCATGATGGCGCGGCGGTGACGGTTATCATGGCGAATGGCGGCTATCCGGGCGCTATTCAGGCAGGTGGCGTCATCAATGGATTAAAGCATGATAATGCCGATACGAATGCAGCCCTTGTCTTTCATGCAGGGACTGGCAAAAAAGGTGATGATATCATTGCCACAGGTGGCCGTGTTTTAGCCGTCACCGCGCTTGGCAGTGATCAAGCTGATGCTCGTAACAAAGCCTATCAGCATGTCAAAAAGATTAGCTGGCCAGGGGTTTATTATCGAAAAGATATTGCTAAATAATTCAGCTTAGCTAACGCCGACTGGCAAAAAACTGCTTTAGCAAATCTGCCGATGCGTCCGCCATCAGCCCATCATAAATATCGGGGATATGATGGCATTGTTTATGGTCAAATACCTTTGCGCCATGAAAGACGCCGCCAGATTTATCATCAAGCGCACCAATATAAAGCCGTCTGATACGAGCTTGGCTGATCGCCCCTGCGCACATCGCACATGGCTCCAGCGTGACCCATAAATCACATCCATCGAGGCGTGGATTCTTGAGCTTTTGTGTTGCTTCTCTGATCGCCAATATCTCCGCATGGGCGGTCGGGTCCTGGTCTCTTTCAACGCGGTTGCCAGCTGCGGCTAAGAGCTGCCCGTCAGCCGCAACAATAACCGCCCCAACAGGCACATCACCAGCTTCAGCGGCAGCAATTGCCGCCGCCAGCGCATCTGGCATAAATCCCTGATATTGAGATGACGTTATCATGCGAAAGACCATCGCATAATTTACCGATTTAGGCTATGGTCTAGCTATGGTGAGTTCACAGAAAACAGATTTAGCGGCGCTATTTGATGAGACTAGCTCGGCGCCTGAACGACTGGCTAAACGCATGGCAGGGGCGGGCTTGTGTTCCCGTCGGCAGGCCGAAACATGGATCACAGAAGGCCGGGTTAAAATAGACGGCCAGCTTCAGCTTACCCCAGCGATTACCGTGACCAGCGATCAAAAGATTGAGGTTGATGGCAACATCCTGCCTGTCATTGAACGCCCACGGTTGTGGCGATACTATAAGCCGCGCGGATTAGTCGTCAGCCATAGGGATGAAAAAGACCGTGACAATATTTTTGATACGCTTAGTGCCGAACATGGCGATAGGCTGCCTCGATTGATTAGTGTTGGCAGACTTGATCTTGACTCCGAAGGGCTAATCTTATTGACCAATAATGGCCTGCTTGCGCGTTATCTGGAATTGCCAGCAACCGGATGGACACGCAAATATCGCGTCCGTGTGCATGGCCAGGTTAAGGCCGAACATCTCAATGAATTAGGCAGAGGCATCACCGTTGAAGGCGTCAAATATCGTCCTGTCATCGCCAGTCTTGACCGCCAGACAAACAGCAACGCATGGATTAATATTGCCCTCAAAGAAGGTAAAAATCGCGAAATCCGTAAGCTGATGCAACATTTTGGGTATCAAGTCAGCCGCTTGATTCGCATTTCATTTGGGCCTTTCACGTTAAACAAACTTGAGGACGGTGATATTGCCGAGGTCAGGCCAGCGATTTTGCGTGATCAGCTAGGGTTGCAACCATCTCATCTTGACGACAACCAGACTAAAGAAAATCAGCACGGCAGAAAAAGGCAGAAACCTCATGCGAGTCATCAGCGGCAAAAGACGCGGCGCAACCCTAATCGCGCCTGAAGGACATATGACCAGACCGACCGCTGACCGGACACGGGAAATGATTTTCAACGTCCTTGATGGTGGCCGTCATGGCAATCCGTTAGACGCTAATCTGGTTATTGATGGGTTCGCCGGAAGCGGCGCCATGGGATGCGAGGCGTGGTCACGTGGCGCTAAGCGAGTCATTTTTATTGATCAGGATAGCGCCGCCCTGAAAGCGATCAAAGCCAATATCACCAAACTTGGCGCTGAGGCAGAATGTGGTGCCGTATCACGCGATTTGCTAGCATCTTTAAGCTGGCCTTTTGGTCAAGCTGATTTGATTTTTCTTGATCCGCCATGGTCAAAAGTAACTGGGACAAAAGCAGATGCCAGCATGCTGGCGCTCAATCATTTAGTTGCCGCTAACGGCGTTGCTGAGGATGCGCTTGCTGTCATTGAACATGACCGCCGGTTTCCGCCTGAGCCGCCTTCGGGCTGGGCGATTGTTGATCAAAGACATGCTGGCCGTGCTGGCGTCTGTTTTCTGCGTTATCAAGCAAGGCAGGGCTGGCACTCGCCTAATTCATTAGCGGCGGCCAAATAGCTTTTCAACATCAGCAAGGCTCAATGTCACAAATGTTGGGCGGCCATGATTGCATTGGCCTGATCGGGGTGTTGCTTCCATATCGCGGAGCAAGGCATTCATTTCATTGGCATTGAGCGGCCGGCCAGCGCGAACCGAGCCATAACATGACAGCGTCGCCAAGACATGTTCCATCCGGTCTTCTAATGAATGGCTGCTGTCGTGTTCTAGTAATTCTTCCGCCGTATCTATGATCAGCTGTTTGATATTTGTCTGGCCAAGAATGGCGGGCATTTCGCGCACCAGAATAGCGCCATCACCAAAGGCTTCAATAATAAGCCCGAGTTCAGCCAGCATTGGCGCATGTTCGAGCAAAACCATGACCGCCGCCGCCCCCGGTTCAATCACTTCAGGGATAAGCAGCGCTTGGCTGTTGACTACCCCACTCTCTTGGCGTTGCGCCTTCATGCGTTCCAGGACCAGCCTTTCATGGGCAGCGTGCTGATCAATAATCACCATGCCATCCTCAGTTTCAGCAACGATATAGGTTTTATGCAATTGGGCTTTAGCGGCACCAAGCGGATAATCTGCGGCAAGGTAAGTGTCAGCCGATGCTGTATCATCACCAGATAAAGCGTGTTGAGAATGCGACTGCTCTTCGGCAAGGCGGGCTTGCGGCGCCATATCATCTATGGGTAAGCTTGTGTGATACCGTTCCGGGTTTTGCCAATCCACCGATGGCTGTGATACCCCGCGCGATGATGAAGAATTGCCGCCCCAATATGGTGATCTAGCCGCACCGCTCTGATGCGAAGCCATGCCGAGCGCGGTCTGACCCAGCTGACCAGATGTCCGGTGATCACTATCAATGGCGGCACGGATAGCATTAATCACCAGCGACCTGATCACGCCAGCATCTTTGAAGCGGACTTCGGCCTTTGCCGGATGAACATTAACATCAACATCAACAGAGGGCAGATCAATAAACAATACCGCCACCGGATAGCGGCCACGCGGGATCGTGTCAGCATAGGCGGCACGAGCTGTCCCAATAAGGGATTTATCCCTGATAGCACGCCCATTGACATAGATATGAATGCCGCCCGTGGTCGGCTTGTTAAAGGTTGGCAAGCCAGCAAAGCCCGTTAATGTCATCTGATCGCGTTTAGCATCAAGCAATAAAGCATCATCCGTAAACTCTGCCCCTAACGCATCACGAATACGGGCGCGCCTGTCATCTGGCTTGGGCGGTAACACCATGCTCTGGCGGCCATTATCTGTGACCGTAAAGCCAATATTGGGATGTGCCATGCTGATCCGGCGTGTGATATCCAGTATCTGCGCGGTTTCAGTTCGGTCAGTTTTAAGAAACTTTAATCGCGCTGGCAGATTAGCAAATAAATGTTCAATAACAACCCGCGTGCCCTTTTGCCGTGATGATGGCTCTATGGCTTTGACCTCACCGTATTCGACATTGATCATCCAGCCATTTTCGTCGGCTGGATCACGGCTCATAATCGTCATATTGCTGACCGAGCCTATGGACGGCAACGCCTCACCTCTAAACCCCAGATGATTGATCGCCATAATATCATCAGTGTTGAGCTTGGAAGTCGCATGACGTTCTACCGATAAGGCCAAATCTCCGGCATTAATGCCAGTGCCATTATCATCAACAGCCATCAGCGTTCGCCCACCATCAGCTACTGATATATCAATCTGGGAGGCTTGCGCGTCAATGGCGTTTTCGATCAATTCCTTGATAGCGCTAGCAGGACGTTCTACCACTTCACCGGCAGCAATTTGGTTAATGATGCTATCCGGGAGGTGCCGTATCATATCAATTATTCTACGATAAGAGGAACGCCGTCTAACGGATCGATGGCAAATGTCGGGCTATCGGTTAGCGGTTTCCCATCCTTAATCGCCTGTCTGATACGAAAAGCTTCGGCGGCGGCATCTAAATCAGGGCCAACTTCGGGCTGGCCACCAAAAATCTGTTCAAGCGGTATCCGGCGATCTAGCTGTATACCTAATGTTTCCTCATCAATAATGTTGCGAATCCCTGGAGTGATTTCATCCGTGCCAAACAATTCCTCAAATGAGCTTGCATTGGCGCTTTGCGTTGTCCCCAACAGGTTGACGCTTTGCCCGACCGCAGATGTTTGGGATTGCGTTTGCGTCAGCGTCGCCGTCGCCGCATCATTAGCATCATCGGTTGGCCGCAATGAGAAGTTTGGCGGCAGCGTTAAAGGTGGACGAATAACAACCTCAAATTCATCAGGAGCATTTTTCCCGCCAATCAAGCTTTTAGCACCAGAACATGCCGATAACATAAGCATTGACATAAGGATTACACCCATCATGACAGGGCGACTGAAATAGCATGATTTTTGGCTTAATCTGGTCATAGTCATCATGTTTTCCATCATATCTCTCACGCCTTATTAACCTTAATTTTTTACCCTGATTGCTTTTGGTTTTTATTGCTTTTGGTCTTTATTCCTTTTGAACTTTATTCTTTTTGGTCTTTATTTTGGCGCACTCAGGCTGTCTTTTTTATCCTGATCATGTTNATCNNGATNATGTTCATCAGGATCATGTTCATCAGGATTATATCGCCACGCACTGAATATTATACATCCAACCCCAATAACAATAGCACTATCAGCTATATTAAATGCTGGCCAATGCCATCCGCTAAAATGAAGATCGATAAAATCAACAACCTTACCCCATAGCATACGGTCTATCGCATTTCCCAGCGCTCCACCAGCCATCATNATGGCACCCCATCGCTGAAAGCGCAACCAATTCCGTGATATATAAGGTAGCAATAACCCAACCGCAAGCGCAAGACCTGATAGGNTCACCNGNCCCCATATTCCTGACTGGCTAAATAACCCAAAACTTACACCTGTATTATAGACTGGCGCCAGATTAAAAAATGGCAGAATGACAATGACACGTGGCGGGTCAAATATCATCGCAAGCATGATCAGTTTTGTGATTTGATCAACCCCTATGATGATCAAAACAAATAGATAAGCATGATAAAGCCTAGCCAGAGATAACATCATGACACCGATCACATAGCGCATGATCGCCTTTATTCAGGTCAGGCAAGATTTTCCAGCAGCGATCACATTTGTCACCATCAGCCAGCGCTATGGTGACGCCGGTTGTGATCTCATCATCATCAATATGAGCCTCAGCAGGCGGCATCCCGGCAACCAATGTAGCGCTAGATGTGATGAATAGATCAGCAGCATCAAGCCCTTCAAAGGCAGCAATCACAGCCTCAGGCGCGTATAATGTTGGATGCGCTTGCAATGATGATTTGAGCATACCGCTATTACGGGCTTTTTCAATGGCGCCGGTAACCGCCAAACGGGCTTGTCGAATACGCCCCCAGCGCGTTGCCAGAGCCTCATCAAGCCAGCTGTCAGGCAAATCAGCGAAGATTTCAAAATGCACCGAATGATCCGGATCAGGATAACGCATTTGCCATGCTTCTTCGGCGGTAAAGGTCAAAATTGGCGCAAACCATATAACCAATGTATCAAACAGCATATCCATTACAGTTCGGCAAGCTCGCCGTTCCGGGGATGCTGGATCACCGCAATAGAGCAAATCTTTCCTGATATCGAAATAAAACGCCGACAGATCATTATTGCAGAAATGATGGAGAAGCGTGAAGATATGGTGATAATCATGTTCTTCNGCGGNGGCTCTGATCTNAATATCAAGCTCTTTCAGGCGCATTAAAACCCAGCGTTCTAATTGCGGCATATCCGCTGGAGCAACCTTTTCTGCGTCTGAAAACCCATTAAGGCTGCCTAACAGATAGCGCAATGTGTTGCGTAACCGCCGATAATGATCAACCTGCCGCTGAATGATCTCTTTGCCGATCCGCAGATCATCATAATAGTCAGAATTAGCAACCCACAGGCGCAAAATATCTGCTCCGTTTTGGGCAATAATGTCTTGCGGCGTTACCGTATTGCCNAGCGATTTAGACATTTTCCGGCCTTGCTCATCTTGAACAAATCCATGGGTGAGAACCGCATCATAAGGCGCTCTGCCGCGTGTTCCTGATGATTCCAGCAATGACGAATGAAACCACCCACGATGTTGATCTGATCCTTCAAGATACATATCGGCTGGCCATTTCATCTCAGGATTATTTTCCAAAAGAAAGGCATGTGTTGACCCCGAATCAAACCAGACATCAACAATATCCATGACCTGCTCATATTCATCCACGTCATAATCATCACCCAGAAAACGGCTAGCAGATGCTTCAAACCACGCATCTGACCCTTCCACTTCAAAAACCGCAACAATACGATCAACAACCGCTTGATCCCGCAATGGCTCAGCACTGGCTTTATGGTAAAAGACAGGAATAGGAACACCCCATGCGCGTTGCCGGCTCACGCACCAATCCGGGCGATTGGCAATCATACTAATCAAACGTGTCTGGCCTGAGGCAGGATAAAAATCCGTTTCTGAGAGTGATTTTAAGGCTGTATCACGCAANCCATTAGTTTCCATAGAAATAAACCATTGCGGCGTATTGCGGAAAATTAATGGCGCGTGGCTTCGCCATGAATGGGGATATGAATGAGTGACCTCACCACGGCCAATTAAAGCGCCATGCTTGGAGAGAATATCGGCAATCTTCTCATTATCCTTCAAGGCGCTCATGCCAGCAAATAGAGGCAGATGGTCCATGACGCGGCCATCTGCGCTGATGCTTTCAGGCACAGGAACGCCATGCGCCATGCCCAGCACATAATCTTCGGCACCATGGCCGGGGGCAATATGAACAATGCCAGTGCCTTGATCGGTTGTCACATAATCGGCTGGTAGCATCGGCACATCATGCTCATAGCCATAATCTGCCATCGGATGCGCTAAGATCGTATCGCTAAACATNTTCGGGGAAATATCCGCCACACGGTCAAGTGTAGTCAGCCCGCACGCTTCTGCCACTGATGCTGCCAGCTCATCTGCCAGGACAAGTCGCTCACCTTTTTTAGCAAGTGATCCCTCGGCTGTTTCCGCAATCTGATAAAGCCCGTATGTGATGTCTTCGCCATAGGCGGTGGCACGGTTTGCGGGCATTGTCCATGGTGTTGTTGTCCAGATAATGACAACCGCATCACGCAAGATATCATGCTTAGTCTGGCGCACAGGAAAACGCGCATAAATGGTTGTTGACCGGCGATCAAAATACTCAATCTCAGCTTCAGCCAGAGCGGTTTTTTCTACCGCCGACCACATGACAGGCTTTGACCCACGGTAAAGCCCGCCATTCATCAAAAACTTACCAATCTCAGCGGCAATGATCGCCTCAGATTGATAGGCCATGGTTAGATAGGGATCAGCCCAGTTGCCCATAACGCCAAGACGCCTGAACTCCTCTGACTGAATATCGACCCAGTGACTGGCAAAATCACGACATTCCCGGCGAAACTCAACAATAGGAACCTGGTCCTTATCCTTGCCCTTTTTGCGATAGGTTTCTTCAATTTTCCACTCAATCGGCAGGCCGTGACAATCCCAGCCCGGAACATAATTCGCATCCTTGCCTAAACCTGACTGAAAGCGATTGATCATATCTTTCANGATTTTGTTCAGCGCATGNCCAATATGNAGATTGCCATTAGCATATGGCGGGCCATCATGAAGGATNAANTTTTCCTTGCCNTNGCGNTGANCGCGCAGTTTTTCAAAAAANCCCATCTTGTTCCACATNTCNAGAATNAGCGGCTCATTCTTNGGCAATCCNGCNCG
Source organism: SAR116 cluster bacterium (assembly GCA_002691725.1). Lineage (GTDB taxonomy): Bacteria > Pseudomonadota > Alphaproteobacteria > Puniceispirillales > UBA1172 > UBA12202. The sequence continues at coordinate 16,906 of NZIT01000090.1, forward strand.
CATTGGAAAATCNGTTTTANGGAGAAATACAGTCGATTTAAGATCATCGGTCATAACTATGGCACTCAATTCTGTTTGGCGTGAAAGGATTTCGCCGTTTCCACATCTTGCGCGATTTGATGGCGCAGCTTGTCAAAGTTTTCAAATTTCTGCTCAGGTCTAATAAAATCAAGACAATACACATTAATTCGGCGATCATAAAGATCAAGGTCTATATCAAATAGATTGGCTTCGAGCCGCACCATTTCGCCATTAACGGTTGGCCGTATTCCAATATTAGCAACACCATGCATGATCGGTTGATGCGGCGCATCTGGCAGAGCAGCAGAAATAGCATAAACACCTAGTGGCGGCACTAAATAATCACCAAGCAATAGATTAGCCGTTGGAAACCCTATCGTCCGGCCACGTTTTTCACCATGCGCAACAATACCGCTAATAACATAAGGTCGGCCTAAATATTGGGCGGCTTCTGCCATATCAGCACGGGCAATCGCCGCGCGAATACGGCTCGATGAAATAATCTCATCATGAGATGAAACTAATTCCACGGCTTGCGCATCAATCCCATATTCACGACCTTGCTCTTGCATCATTGCCATGCCGCCGCCACGCTGATTCCCGAACGCAAAATCAGTTCCTGCATAAAGCGCACGAACGCCTAAAGCTGGCAGAATACGGCTCACAAAATCGGTGGCTGTTGTCTGGCGCATGGCATCATCAAACTGCAACCGGATAATGCACCTCGCCCCGGCATCAGAAAGCAATGCCATTTTATCCAGATTATCAACCAACTCAAAGCCTGGCAAATCAGGTTTGAAATAGCGCCGTGGATGCGGCTGAAAAGTGATAACCGAAGGCACTAAACCACCACCATGACTTACGGCTTTATCAATCAGCTTTTTATGGCCACAATGGACGCCATCAAAATTGCCAATAGCCGCCACTAATCCATCAGCTCTGGCTATCGCGCTCTCCTTATCAGATATCTGCTCGGATAGCTGGCTTATTGACCAGTCAATGACATGACAATCGGTGGCTAATCGCAAGGGGCGGATCATTTCTGGCAACATCTGTTAGTGGACTTTCGTTAAGGTACTGATGGTGGTTATCAATAATTCACGGAATATACTTGGGATTTATGGTAAATCAACGTCTGATGCTAGTCATAATATAAAAATAACGATAGAATACATTCATGACAATTTCTGATATTTCATCATTTCAAGATTTACTCGCGCTTCCTGTCATAGAACAACTGTTAGAATATGGCGGCAGTTTACTATCAGGTCTTGTCATTATCCTGCTTGGCTTTTGGGTAAGCGGACGCATCTCAGGGCTGATCAGGCGGCGTTTATCAGCGATAAAATCATTTGATGCGACATTAACGCCGGTCATTGCCAGCATCATCAGATATATCATTCTGCTTGTCGCATTTGTTGCCGGATTAGGCAGTTTTGGCATTGAAACCACCTCCATCATTGCTGTTATCGGTGCGGCTGGTCTGGCTATTGGCTTGGCGCTTCAAGGCACGCTGTCTAATGTTGCGTCTGGGGGGATGTTGCTATTCTTGAGGCCATTTAAGGTTGGCGATTGGATGGAAACGGGGACAGTTTCGGGTACGGTCGATGAAATTGGCATATTTTCCACGGTCATAAATACCTTTGATAATATTTATATTTCTGTTCCCAATTCGTCGATTTGGGGGAGCATCATTATTAACCATTCCAAATATAACACCCGGCGGATGGATTTAGATATTGGCATTTCGTATGAAACCGATCTTGATTATGCCGAAAAAACGTTGATGGCATTGGTCAATGATGAGCGTGTGTTGACCGAACCAGAACCGCAATTTCTCGTCGTTGCCTATGCCGATAGCGCGATCACCGTGCGGTTGCGCTTATACGCTAATGTCGATACTTATTTTCCGCTATACTGGGATATGATGCGAAAGATTAAACCAGCATTAGATGATGCTGGAATTGGTATTCCCTATCCGCAGCGGGATATCCGTATTGTATCATCATCATCAACCGAAACACATCAGTAGCCGTTTATATCATGTCATCTTCAGGTTCATCTTCAAAATTAGCGTCAAAATCGGGCGGCACTCCAGGCGCTTTCATCAACCGCGAGACCTTAGCTAATAATGTCGTACAACAGCTCGTTCGCGAACGGGGGGATGATCGAACCCTGATGTCTGATGCAGATTTATTAGCCTCACGGCGGTCAATAATCCCTGATGATTATAAAGGCGATATATGGGTCTTTGCCTATGGCTCCCTGTTGTGGAATCCAGTGATTGAGATTAGCGCTGAGAAAATGGGGCGAGTCTATGGCTACCACCGCCGCTTTTGCCTGCAAACTGAGGTTGGGCGCGGCTCACCCGGCGACCCGGGGCTAGTGCTTGGGTTAGATAATGGCGGCTCATGCACGGGCATGGCATTAAAAGTCGGGTCTGACCAACCTCTGCATGAGCTGGATTTGCTGTGGCGGCGGGAAATGATGAACTCATCTTATGAGCCGCGGATGGTGCGATTTTTTGGTGAGAATGGTCTGCTTTCTGTCATCACCTTTGTCATGAACCGCCAGCATCCCAGCTATGTTCGTGATTATGATCGAGAGACCAAGGCCAGAATGATAGCATCTGCGACTGGCTTTGCCGGGCCTTGCCGCGATTATCTTGTGGAAACGCATCATGCACTAGAAGCGCTAAACATTACGGATCATTATATCAAAGACCTGTATCAGGCCGTGCTCAAATATTCTTGATCGGCATATTCTTGACGAATAGGTTTTTACAGCATAAAAGCATGGGTAGGCGAGTGTGGCGGAACTGGTAGACGCAGTGGACTCAAAATCCACCGGTGGCAACACCTTGAGAGTTCGAGTCTCTCCACTCGCACCAAGATTTGACAATATTTTATTGCGGCGCAATTTTTCTGTTCCAGTGGCAAAACAAATAAGCCAGAACATATCACAAAGGCAGGAGTATCGCATGACGGTCAAGCCGATATTTTTATCTTGGCTCTATCAATATATGAAATCCTTAAATACGCGGATGCTTGATCTGGCGCGGCGAAAAACAGCCTCAGCCTGGTTATCATTTTTTGCTTTTATTGAGTCTATTTTCTTTCCTATCCCTGTTGACCCTATGCTTGGCATTATGGTGCTGGCACGGCCACAGCGGTTTATATTTTTTGCCTTTATCACCACCGTTTTTTCAACTTTAGGCGGGGTTGCTGGCTGGTATTTAGGGCATGAGATGGGAATTGCGGTTATCGAATGGCTTGGCAAAACAGATGATTTCCAAACCGTCAAAGCGGCTTTTGCCAAACATGGCTGGATGCTTATTTTGATGGGCGCCTTTACCCCGTTTCCTTATAAAGTCACGGTGATTTCTGGTGGCTTTCTGGGGGTTGGATTATGGCCTTTGATCATCACATCGTTACTTGGTCGAGGTGGTCGGTTTTTTCTTGTCGCCGCGATTATCCGCTACCGGGCAAACAAGCCATTGGCGACAGCATTAGTCACTTTATTGCTCATCACAATCGGCTTTTTCTGGTGGATTGTTTCCCCATGATGAGATTAGCCGCAGCCCATATTTTTAGCCCGCATCAGGCGATCATTATCATGACTTTAATGAGCGCAGGGGTGCTGGCGGCGGCATATTGGTTTGAATATTTTGGCGGGCTTCAACCATGTACAATGTGTTATTGGCAACGCATCCCTCATGCGGTCGTTATTGGTATCGGCGTTGTGACATTCTGGCTTGGTGATCGTTATGGGCGGGGGTTTCTGATACTGGCTGTATTGGTGATGTTAATCAGCGCCGGGCTGGGGTTTTGGCATGCCGGGGTTGAATGGGGGTTCCTGACAGGGCCGCAAGGATGTAGTGGCAATATCAGCTTTAGCGGCGATACCAGCGCCATATTAGATACGCTATTAGTAACAAAATCGGTTAGGTGCGACGAGGTGCCATGGTCTTTCATCGGCGTTTCCATGGCAGGATGGAACATGATTATTAGTCTGGTTATGTCAGCATATGCTTGGCTTAGCCTTGCTATAAGTCGGTAACCCTTTTGGCAAAGGATAGCATAATGAAACGTAAATATCAGGATCAGGATGATGTTAGCCGCTATTTGCGTGTTGATCATGCCGGTGAATTAGGCGCAAGACGGATTTATGAAGGCCAATTAGCGGTTCTGGGCAACCATCCTGTTGCCGAAGAAATCCGCCATATGCGCGACCAAGAACAAGAGCATCTGGATACGTTTGAGAACCTGTTGAATGAGTATCAGGTGCGGCCGTCATTGCTGTCACCGTTGTGGAATGGCGCCGGATTTGTGCTGGGTGCAGTTACCGCCGCCATGGGTCCGAAAGCCGCGATGGCATGCACCATTGCTGTTGAAGAGGTCATAGGAACACATTATGACAAGCAAGCAAAATCGCTCAAGGACGAAGATGAGCTCGCCACAACGCTTGAGCGATTCCGTGACGAAGAATTAGAACATCGTGATATCGCAAAAGATCATGATGGCGAGCAAGCGATCGGTTATCCGGTAATGCGGCGAGTCATTCAGGCAGGTTGTCGGGCTGCTATCAAACTGGCTGAACGAGTTTAACGCTTAAAGGCTTTTGCCATTTGATCATCGGTTAGCTGAAACTCATTCGGCCAATTTTGATCCNTATCATGGCTGGNNNGATCATNTTGCGCTNATGCGTGTTTGTTTTCCTGATCAAGAACCAGCTCACTATCCCAATATAAATAATCCATCCAACTNTGATGCANNTAATTTGGNGGAAAGCGGCGGCCATTTTCCTGCAACACCCATGTTGACGGCTGTTGCGGCTTAACCTTGGGNATCATGCCGCAATGAGCAGGTAATTTATTGGCTTTTTGCAAGTTACAGCGACTACATGCTGCCACCACATTATCCCATGTTGTGCGGCCACCACGCGATCGGGGGATCACATGATCAAATGTTAATTCCTGCGCCGGAAAGGGTTTCTGACAATACTGACAAGTAAACCGATCACGCAAAAACACATTAAACCGCGTAAATGCNGGAAACCGGCTTTGCTGAACATAATCTTTCAGAGCAATCACACTTGGCAACCGCATTTCCATGCTGGGCGAGTGTATCATCGTGTCATATTCAGANATAATGGTGACGCGATTCAAGAACACGGCTTTGATTGTATCCTGCCATGACCACAGCGATAATGGGAAATAACTAAGCGGTCGAAAATCAGCATTAAGCGCCAATGCTGGGGCTAATCCACGGTCAGGGCCAAAATTGNTATGGGAATCTAACATGACAATCGCAACCTGTTCATATNTCTATGACATCATATTNCCATGACAAATTCAACTTAAATTTATGTGAAGATACACAAGATATAGTAGGTGAAGCGTAATAATATTACTTTATTTATTATTCTGACTCATTTTTGAGATGTTCTGTCATAAATATGATCATCTGTTTCAGCCCTTCTTCGGAAATACCATGACCAATCCCTTCACANGCCAGCGTTTCGACCGTAACGCCATTGGCTTCCAGCACGAGCTTTGCCATATCCATGGCTTGAAANGGCACAACCTGATCATCTTTGCCATGGACAAGTAAAACAGGCGGCTTGGCGGTGACGGCTTGTGCCATCTGATTAGGGGCTAGTAATGCGCCAGCAATGCTGATAATCGCACCTGGGGCTTCTGCCATGCGGACACCGCCATATAGCGCCATCATGCCGCCTTGCGAGAATCCAGCCACCGCCATCTGGCTTGCCGGGATTTTAAACTGTTCCAGCAACGCCATGAGGACATTTTGCAGACCTGGAAACGCCTTTGACGGGCCTTCATCAATAAGCGTGGCATCAACGCCTAAATCAAACCATTGCCTGCCCATAGGATTAGCTGAACATGGCTCCGGGCCATCAGGCGCACAGATCACAGCATGTGGAAATTGCGCCGTTATATGTGGCGCAAGGTTAATCAAATCCGTGCCATCAGCACCCCAGCCATGCAATAACACAATAAGCTGCTGTGGCGCCTCTGACCCTTCATTNTGGTGGATGAGAACACTATGATCAGCGATAGATTGGCGAATAATGGTCGACATGGTAAACTTTCCTCTCAACACTTTATACCCTATCAGAGGGGGATGAACGACCCTTTTTCTTTGCTATGCCAAATTGCCACATAAGCAACAGCCCATAAGCAACAACATGAAACCCCAGCAAAGAATTGCTGGCCAAATTTAAGGTAACCTCATTTAAGGGTAAATGACTAAAATATGACATTAGCTATCGCGTCAGACATACTCAAACAGGTTAAGTCCGGTGATATCACGCGCTTTGCGCCCTCACCTTCAGGGTATCTGCATCTGGGGCATTGTTATTCTGCCATATTCGCGCATCATCTGGCAGCGGCTAGCGGNCAAGCTATGCTATTGCGAATTGATGATATTGATAGCACCCGTTGCAAGCCACATTTTGAAGATGCCATTTTTTCAGATTTAGACTTTCTTGGTATCACTTATGCCGATCAAATCCGCTATCAAAGCCAGCATTTAGATGCTAGTCAGGCGGCGATCACAACCCTTTATGAACAGGACTTGATTTATCCCTGCTATCTCAGCCGGCGCGAGCTGAGCGATTTGCTATCCGCCCCGCATCTGGCAACCAATACCGATCAGATGATCACGCCAAAGCAACTAGAAGACAGAGAAAATAGCGATATGGAACCTGCTTGGCGGCTGCGGATGGATCATATTCGTCAGCATTTACAAAACCTTACCGCTTATGACCTGATCTATGGTGAGCGTGTTATTGATCTTGGCGCAATCCCTGATGAGGTCATCGCCAGGCGCGATATTGGCAGCAGTTATCTGCTCAGCACGGTCTTGGATGATCATGCCACCGGGGTGACTTTGGTGACGCGCGGTGACGATCTGCTTCATGTTGTTCCTGTGCAACGTATTTTACAAGAATTACTGGGGTTAAACCAACCGCGCTATGCGCATCACAAGTTGCTTCTTAACGCAGACGGAGAGCGCTTTGCCAAGCGAAATAATGACCTTGGAATCCATCACTTGCGGCAACAAGGCATGAGCAAAGATGATATTTTTCATTTGATGACAAATTGTCGCGATAATTTGCCAAAAAAATAGGTCATGTATGTTGACTTTTCATGATGACAGGAACATATCACANTCATGACGTCTTACATGACGTTCATTTCCTCCCTAACTCGGTCGCGGGTCTATCCCGCGGCTTTTTTTTGCGCGTTTTAAGGTCGCTAAAACCCGCGTTTTTTGATCAGGTTTTCATATGCTCTGGCATGGGGCGAAACATAGCAATTATGATGCTTATTGATATCACGGTGACTAAAACAAGTGACATCATGATCATGAATTGCCAGCCATAAAGATAATGTATGGTTGCCGCCGCCAATGATGACATCGCCATCATAAAAGTGATGGTAAGATCAGCTAAACCCTGGACACGCGGTCTTTGTTGAGGCGAGCAAGATTGCGCAACAATACTTGATCCACCAACAAATAGCATATTCCAGCCAAGCCCAAGGAACACCAGGGTTAGAAGATAATGCCCAAAGCTATTTCCAGATAGAGTGACCGTCATCATCGCCACATAAAATATCACGCCAGCCCATAAAACAGGGATAACACCAAACCGTCTGATCAGACTGCCCGTAAAAAACGATGGCAGCAGCATGGCGACAACATGCCATTGAATAATGATCGCATTACTGTCATTACCAAGCAGTTCTGTATTGACAATCTGCAGCGGCGTTGCCGTCATGACAAAGGTCATCACCCCATAGCCAATAGATGCTGATATCAGCCCGGCAATAAAAAATGGTTGTCTGAAAATCGTACCTATGGGAACAGCCGCGCCACGCATCTCAGCAGGGTCAGGTGGTTTTATCCGCAAAAATGGCAGAGCGAGAAAGGCCGTTGCCTGAACCAATGCGGCGGCGAGAAAACACCCTGCGTAAATATGATCAGGAATTGCGGTAAATGTCATCCGTGTCAGGTTCGGCCCTAAAAATGCTGCCAAAATACCACCTGCCAAAACCAATGATAACGCCTTTGCCTTCTGATCTTTTTCGGCATTATCGGCGGCGGCATAACGATAGAACTGGGCAACCCCATGGGTGAGGCCCAGCATCACCGAGGCTATGATGAATAGCGTGAAGGATGCGATTATTGTCGCCTGTGCCAGTAATAAACACGCGACCACACCAATGATCGCGGCAATGATAAAAATGATCTTACGGCCAAAGCGTCCCATCAATAAAGACGCTGGCAACGTCGATAGCATGGAGGCGATAAAGACCATTGATAATGGCAATGTCGCCAGCCATGGTTCAGGTGCTATGGAAATGCCAACAAGACTGGTGATGATGATATTGATATTCACCGTCGTCATAAATATCGCTTGTGAAATGGCAAGCAGGGCGACATTGCGCCCGTTTGGGGACACTACCATTCTCCGGTATTTGGCATTGATGCCCAAGGCTCGGCCACGGGCTTAGGCGCGCCATGCTGGAGCAATTCCACCGAGATTTGGTCAGGTGATCGGACAAATGCCATGCGTCCATCACGCGGTGGCCGATTGATCGTCACCCCAATATCTTGCAAATGCTGGCAAAGCGCATAGATATCATCGACGGCATAGGCTAAATGGCCAAAATTACGGCCACCATCATAGACTTCATCGCTATCCCAATTATAGGTTAACTCAAGCGCTGGCGCGCGGCTCTCAGCAAAGCTTTCCGTATCATCGCCAGCGGCCAGAAATATTAGGGTAAACTTGCCCATCGGATAATCTTTTCGGCTAACCTCTTTTAAGCCAAGTCCATCACACCAAAAGCGAAGCGAGGCGTCAATATCCGTTACTCTAACCATTGTATGCAGATAATGCATGAGCGTTATTTTCCTATTAATCTTTACATGAATACATAACTCAAATATCGTTGCACTATTATTTCAAAAAGGAAAGCCTTATCCCTTAGTCGGAACATTAAATTTATGGTGTCGTTATTGTCAAAACCCGTTCGTGTCGGCGTCGATATTGGTGGAACTTTTACTGATATTGTTCTTGAAACCCCAGATGGCCAAACCTCAACCAAGGTATTAACAACCTATACAAGACCCGAAGATGCCATCATCGAGGGCATGCTAAATATTTGCAATCATGCGGCAATAGCGCCGTCTGATATTGGCATGGTGATCCATGGGACAACGCTTGCGACCAATGCGCTGATTGAACGGCGCGGTGCCAAAACAGCGCTCATCACAACCGAAGGCTTTCGTGATGTTATTGAAATGCGAACCGAAAGCCGGTTTGAGCAATATGATCTCAACCTTGTTTTGCCAGAACCACTCATTCCTCGTGAATATCGGTATCCGGTCAAAGAACGCTTATTAGCTGATGGCAGCGTTGATACACCCCTCAATCCCGATGATATCATTGCTCTGACCAAAGAACTAAAAGCGCAGTCTTTTCAGAGTATCGCGGTCGGGCTTCTGCACTCTTATGCTAATCCTGTTCACGAACAACAGATCAAATCACTTTTGGCGGAATATGTGCCTGACATGATGGTATCGTTATCATCTGACGTATCGCCGCAAATGCGCGAATATGAACGATTTAATACGGTGGCAGCGAATGCTTACGTTAAACCGATCATGGCATCTTATCTGGAACGGCTAAAGGCGAGATTGGGTGATAATGGCATATCTGCACCTGTCTTTTTAATGCATTCGGGCGGCGGCATTATGGATTTAGAGAGCGCGGCGGCATTTCCTGTCCGATTGGTCGAATCTGGTCCTGCAGGCGGTGCGATATTTGCCGCCGATATTGCCTCACGCTTTGGGCTTAATCGCGTTCTGTCTTTTGATATGGGCGGTACAACAGCCAAAATCTGTCTGATCAAGGATCAAAAACCAAAAACCTCACGCAGTTTTGAAGTCGCCCGAAGCTATCGCTTCAAAAAAGGCTCAGGCATGCCCATCTCTATCCCTGTCATTGACATGGTAGAAATTGGCGCTGGCGGCGGTTCTATTGCCTCACTTGATGCCATGCAGCAGATCAGAATAGGGCCTGAATCAGTAGGCTCGGAGCCTGGACCTTCCAGTTATCAGCGCGGCGGCACAAGGCCGACTGTTACTGATGCGGATTTATTGATGGGAAAACTTGATCCTGATGATTTTGCTGGCGGCTCTATCACCCTGTCATCTGAGGCGGCGATGCACAGCATTTCAGGCCATATTGCAACGCCACTTGATTTGGATAAAGCGCGCGCGGCTTATGGGATGGCTGAAGTCGTTGATGAAAATATGGCTAATGCGGCTCGCGTTCATGCTGTTGAAAGCGGCGAGGATTTAGCGGGCTATGTGATGATTGGTTTTGGTGGTGCCGGGCCTCTCCATGCTATCAGGCTGGCACAGAAACTTCATATCAATCGGGTTCTTATTCCGGCATCTGCTGGTGTTGGTTCAGCCGTTGGTTTTCTGAAAGCGCCGTTTAGCTTTGAGGCGAGCCAGTCGCTCTATATCCGGCTCTCCGAATGGCGCCAAGATGCTATTGCCAGCATGCTGGATAGCTTAACCAAACAAGCCCAACAATTTGTCCAATCATCGGTGCCAGATGCCAGTATCCATATCACCGCAAAAGCCTATATGCGCTATGTTGGGCAAGGCTGGGAAATCCCTGTTGAGCTGCCTGCGGATTGGTCATCAAGCCCTGACAAAGAGACGATGACGCGGATGTTTGAAGAAAGATATAGTCTGCTCTTTAGCCGCGTTATTGACGGCTTGGATATTGAGATTACGAGCTGGACTGTTCTGGCCTCAACATCGGTTGAGAAAGCCGATCAATCACAATCTGCTAGCACCTTCAAGCATGAGACCAGCAGGGCCATGCGGCAAATGGCTGATCTGGCTAATGGCGAGATATTAGATGCGGCGGTCTTCAAGCGGCAGCAGCTTAGTCATGGCAGTATCGTCAAGGGCCCGGCCATTATCACCGAAGCCGAGACAACTATTTTAGTGCCGCGTGGAGGCCTTGCCCTGCAACATGATGATGGCACCATTGATCTGCGGCTTGATGGACATCTGCTTGAAGATAACATAGCGGCAGGAGATGATCATGCTTGATGCTGTTATTCTTCAGATTATGTGGAACCGTCTGATATCTGTTGTTGAAGAACAGGCGCAGGCGTTAATTCGGACAGCCTTTTCGACCTCGGTCAGAGAAGCTGGTGATTTATCGGCTGGGGTTTATGATGATAAAGGCAATATGCTCGCTCAGGCGGTGACAGGAACCCCCGGTCATGTCAATGCTATGGCCGAATCGGTTGGTCATTTCATGCGTGAGATTGGCGTTGAAACCATGGCAGAAGGTGATGTCTATATTACCAATGATCCGTGGATGGGCACTGGCCATTTGCATGATATTACCGTGGTTACGCCAGTTTTCCGGCATCAAAAACTTATTGGGTTTTTTGCTTCTACTGCCCATGTCGTCGATGTTGGTGGACGCGGCTTTGGCGCTGATGGCAATTCAATTTTCGAGGAAGGCATCCAAATCCCAATTATGCGCTTCATCAATAAAGGCATGGTCAATCATGATCTGGTCAAACTGATATGCCAGAATGTCCGTGAAGCCGATCAAGTGGTGGGGGATATCTACGCTCTGGCAACATCAAATGATGTTGGCGCTAATCGGCTGATGGCCATGCTGGATGAGTATGATGCTCCTGATCTCAATATGGTAGCTGATTTTATTTTAGCGCGTTCCCATGCCGCAACTCTTGAACGCATTGCTAGTCTGACGCCAGGGTCCGCTCATGCGAGTATGAATATTGATGGTTTTGATGAAGTCATTACCATTGCCATTACGGTCAGCATAGAACATGATCGCATCTGCGCCGATTTCACTGGCACATCAGGAATAGATAAAAAAGGCATTAATGTTCCCCTTGTCTATACCAGAGCCTATACATGCTATGGGCTAAAAGTGGCGATTGCGCCCGATATTCCAAATAATACGGCATCGCTCGCGGCGTTTGTGATCAGCGCCCCCTCAGGCACGATCGTTAACGCCGAAAGACCAGCACCTGTCGCTTTACGTCATATTGTTGGTCAGATGCTGCCTGATGTTGCGTTTGGGGCATTGCATCAATTGCTGCCTGACGGGATGCAAGCCGAAGGGGCAAGCGCGCTGTGTAATTTTCAGGTAAGCCTGACCCCCGTTGAAGGCGCTAATATCTCTGCCAATCATCCCGGAGATGCTAAATCGGCTGAGGTCTTGTCTTTTAATTCTGGCGGCACTGGTGCCCGCGCCAGCCTCGATGGATTAAACGCGACCGCCTTTCCAAGTGGTGTCATGACAATGCCTGTGGAAGCGACGGAAAATGTTGGGCCGCTGATTATTCGCCGCAAAGAATTACGCCCTGATAGCGGCGGCGCAGGGCAGTATCGGGGCGGCCTTGGTCAGTTCATGGATGTCGCCGCCCGTGATGGCTATGATATGACATTTTCGGCTATGCTGGATCGTGCTGATCATCCGGCGCGTGGACGTGAGGGCGGTAAATCTGGCGGCGCAACATTGCTCCATACTTCTGATGGGCAGGTTCTGCGCGGTAAAGGCAGACAAGCCATTGCAACCGGGCAAACCGTGCATCTAGCATTTGCTGGCGGCGGCGGCTATGGTGATCCTTTACAGCGTGACATTAATCTGATTAAGCGCGACTTACGGCGCGGCTATATTTCGCCCGAAGCGGCTATGCAAGATTATGGGATCACGGCGGCACAGATGAAAGCATGGAATGAGGCAGCGGATGACTGATTTTGTGAAAGCTGACCGCTTGGCTGAGGTCAAGGTATCGGAAATAGTCGTCATGAGTGAGGCGGCACGGCAACGCCAGGCGGAAGGCCATGACGTCATCAATCTTGGCATTGGTGAGCCTGATTTTAATACGCCTGATCATGCTAATGCGGCGGCGATTGAAACGATCACCAGATTTGACACGCATTATCCCCCCATCGCTGGCAAACCCGAATTGCGGCAAGCGGTGGCTGATCTTTATGATGGTCGAGGCGGCATCGCCCGAAGCGCGGCCAATGTCCTGATATCTGGCGGCTCAAAATACAGCCTCCTTAATGCTATGCTGGCGAGCGTCAATCCCGGTGATGAAGTCATCATGCTAGCCCCATTCTGGACATCTTATGCTGATATTGTTCGGCTTTGCGGCGGCATACCCGTCATTATTTCCTCGGATGGCGCCAACCAATTCCGCCCAAATCCAGATGATATTTCGGCGGCGATGACAGCGCGAACACGCTGGATCATGATCAATTCGCCTAATAATCCGTCAGGGGCGGTACTGACAGCCGATGATTTACGCGCCATTGGTGATCTGATTGCCGCGCATCCGCAAGCCATGCTGCTAAGTGATGAGATTTACGAACATATTGTCTACACAGACCAATTTGTTTCTGTCGCCGATGCCTTGCCAGATTTAGCTGAGCGCACACTGATTGTTAGCGGTGTTTCTAAATCATATGCTATGACAGGCTGGCGCGTTGGTTATGGGCTCGGCCCACAGCCCTTGATTGCCGCCATGACCGCAGCCCAGGCACAAGGCACATCAGGAACCGCAACCATGGCGCAAGCCGCCGCTTATGCTGCCATCACTGGTGACCAGTCGGTGCTAAAGACCCGCAAAGATATCTTCCAGGACCGCCGTGATCTGGTTTGCCGTCACATCCGCGCGATCAATGGATTAAACACAACCATTCCCGATGGTGCCTTTTATGTCTTTCCATCATGGCAATCGTGTATTGGCTGGAAAACCCGTGAGGGCAAGGCCTTGATCAATGATATGGATTTTTGCCAGTTCATCCTTGAGCAGGCAAATGTTGTTGTGATCCCCGGCTCATCATTTTCCATGCCGGGCTATTTCCGTATTTCTTATGCCTCATCCACCGAAGAATTAGATGAAGCAATGCGCCGGCTTGCTGATGTTATGAGCAGCCTTGAGCCGAATTAAAATAACTCTTGAGACAAGTTAAAATAACTCTTGAGACAAGTTAAAATAACTCTTGAGCCAGCCTAATAACTAGTTGACATGAGCTTGGGATAAGGCGGTAATAATCTCATCCAGAGAGGCATATCGTGGCGGCGGCGGTGGGGCTGGCCGGGCTAGCATCAAGACAGGCAGGCGCAGGGCGCGAGCAGCTAAAAGTTTGGCAAACGAAGCTGTGCCGCCAGCATTTTTTACCGCCAGATGAGTAATGCCAAGCTCCTCAAAGAGTTGCTTTTCTTGCTCCATATCGGCTTGTGGCAAGGCGGCAATAAAATTGATCTGGCCTTCGGTTGATGGCGCTTTCAAGGCGCGCGCTGTAACCTGAAACTTATGCTCCACCGGCAGTGCCGCTATGCCTTCCTGCCCTGCCGCTAGAAACAGATGCGCATGATCAGGAATATCCACAAAAAGGTCAGCCAAACCAGCATATTCTGTCCATAAATCTTCGGCATCAGCTTGCCATGCTGGACGCCAAAAACTCAGCCGTTTGACCTGAGCCAGGTCAGAAGCCGCCACCGCATGCGCTGTCATTCGGGCGGCATAGGGGTGGGTTGTATCAACCAGATGGGTGATCTGCTGGTCTGCCAAAAACCGGGCCAGACCGTCGGCGCCACCAAAGCCGCCATAGCGAACCGGCAAATCAACAGAAATTGGAGTTGGCGTTACCCCGGCCAGAGACATTTCAGCATTCCAGCCATGTTTTGCCGCGTGATTAGCCAGATGGCGAGCCTCTTGCGTGCCGCCCAATATTAAGATTTTCGGGATCACGTTTCTTGCTCCTCGGACAGGATATTGCCCTCCCGATCAACCACCATCACGCCTAGTCTGGTCGCTGTCTGGTCAATCATATTCCGGCATGTCGCCATGGCTGACCGCGCTATTGCGGCGGCTAGTTTTGCTCTATCTTCGGGGGCAAGCGATGTTGCCACCTCCAATGCTGAATTGGCATCGGCAATATTATCTGATGCTATTCCTAAATGCTTTGCCGTATCCGCAAGGGCATCAAAATCAATCTGGCTACGCGCCGAATGTAAATCTGTTGCGCCTTGAGCAAGTTTAATCATTTTGCCAAACCCTCCTGCCACCGTCAGTCGCTTGACTGGATGACGACGCAAATATTTAAGCATACCGCCAACAAAATCCCCCATATCAATCAGGGCAATGGTCGGNAGTTGATATTTTCCTTGCACCGCTTTTTCTGACATAGCCCCGGTTGACCCCGCAATATGGTCAAGCGCATTAGCACCAGCAACATCNATGCCGCGATGGATAGAGGCTATCCAGGCTGAACATGAAAACGGCCGCACCACACCTGTCGTTCCCAATATTGATATCCCATCGACAATGCCTAATCTGGGATTCCATGTTTTTTCAGCCAATGCGCGGCCATTGGGAACAGCGATTGTGATCTCAATATCTGCTGTGCCGCCAATATCTTCAGACAGGCTGTTTATAATATCCGTCATCATTTTTCGAGGAACAGGATTAATCGCCGGCTCACCAACATCAATAGGAAGCCCCGGCTTGGTGACGCGGCCAACGCCCTCACCGCCATGGAAAATCACACCTGCCCCATCAGCGGCTTTACAGATAGAGGCGCGTATTTCCGCCCCATGCGTCACATCCGGATCATCACCTGCATCTTTGATAACGCCAGCGGAAAAATGCACGCCATCAGATGCTGTATAGGTAATATCCAATCGCGCCGACTTGCCGGATGGAGTATCAATGGTGACGGTTTCAGGAAATGTTCCTGTCACCATTGCCGTATAAGCGGCATAGACAGATGCCGTTGCACAAGTTCCTGTTGTCCAGCCAAAGCGAAGTGTTGTTTTCAGTGTCTGTTGCATTATACTAGCATTACCCTAAAAGGGGTATCCATGATAACAATTTGATTGCTATCATGCCTCATATTGGAAAAGGAATCTATGTTGTCATGACATCATCGCAACAGCCATTTTCAGAAACCTCGCTTCCACCTATCAAAGGTGAGAACTGGCCTGAGTTTTATGGCGGTTGGGTATGGCTCGCAGGCGCTGGCCCCGGTGACCCTGGATTAGTGACATTGCATGTCCTTAATGCGCTCCGGCAAGCCGATATTGTGGTATATGATGCGCTGATTGATAAGCGGGTCCTGGATTGGGCGCGCGCGGGTGCTGTCATCGAATATGCTGGCAAACGTGGCGGCAAGCCATCGCCGAAACAGCGTGATATTTCGATCCGATTGATTGAGCTGGCACAACAAGGCAAGCGAGTGTTGCGGCTCAAAGGCGGTGATCCATTTGTCTTTGGTCGTGGCGGTGAAGAAGCGCAGACCTTGGTTCAGGCAAATATCCCCTTACGCATTCTGCCCGGAATATCTGCGGGTATTGGTGGACTTGCCTATGCTGGTATTCCTGTCACCCATCGTGATGTCAATCAAGCTGTCACATTTCTGACTGGGCATGACCGCACCGGACTAGCGCCATCAGCCGTTAATTGGCAAGGTATTGCCGATGGTAGTCAGGTCATTGTTATGTATATGGCGATCAAGCACCTGCCTGAAATTTGCGCCAATTTGATTAATGCCGGCCGCAAACTGTCTGAGCCTGTTGCCGTTGTTAGCAACGCTAGCCTGCCCAATATGACGGTACTGGAAACCACATTAGGCCATGCCGCACAAGACGTTGAGAAGCATCAGATCACGCCACCGGCAATTATTGCTGTTGGTGAGGTTGTGCGGATGCGCCAATGCCTTGACTGGATTAGCCAGATGCAAGGTCAGCCGCCGCGCAATATTGATCCGCTTGGGACACGCCAGCAAGAGGATACGGCCTGATGGCAACATCTGGTCTGGCGCTGACTGCGGCCGCATCTGGCAGTGGCAAAACCCTNATCACCCTTGGCTTGCTTTCCGCACTNCGCCNNAAAGGCTATNACATCGCCTCAGCTAAATCTGGCCCTGATTATATTGATCCGGGNTTTCATGATGCGGCAACAGGACAGCATGGGATTAATCTGGATAGTTATGCCATGCGTCCAGAATTGATCTGTCAAATCGCCGCTCAGGCCAAAGCGGACATGCTTATCGTTGAGGGTGCTATGGGGGTTGCTGATGGCGGCAAAGGCAGCACCGCGCATCTGGCCGCAATCCTAAATATTCCGCTGATTCTTATCATGGATGTCAGGGCGCAAGCTGAGACCGCTGCCATGGTTGCAAGCGGCTTGCGCTATATGCTCAAAAAGCAGGATCATCCGACGCATCTGGCAGGCGTGATTATCAACCGNTACCGAAGCAGCCGTCANCAAGCAATGATCGAGCAAGCCATGCAGGATGCGGATATTCCTGTCTTGGGCGCATTGCCAGACCGCCCCGAACTTAGCCTGCCGTCACGTCATCTAGGGCTGGTGCAGGCGGCGGAATTATCTGCTGGNGGTAAGCTTGATCACATCATAGATCAGACAAGAGAGATCATCACTGATCATGTGGATTTGCCGCGATTGGCTGANCTTGCATCACCATTAGCATCACCATTAGCATCGNCCTCANCNCCAGCACCTTTATTNGAGCCAATGGCACCGCCAGCNCAGCGTATTGCCGTTGCGATGGATGAGGGATTTGCCTTTTGCTATCGGCATGTCATGGAAAGCTGGCAGCGTCAGGGGGCTGAGATATTGCCCTTCTCACCACTGGCTGATGAAGCGGCTGATGCTAATGCTGATATGATTTATCTGCCCGGCGGCTATCCNGAGCTTTATCTCAANACCCTNNCCAATGCGAAAANCATGCANGNAAGTCTGATCAAAGCGGCGGCAAAGCAAGTGCATATCTATGGTGAGTGTGGCGGCTATATGGTGCTGGGAAAGCAGATTATAGATGAAAATGGGCAGTCATTTCCAATGCTGGGATTACTTGACCTGACCACAAGTTTTGCCAAGAGATCGCTTCATCTTGGCTATCGCAAATTGTCACTTTTAGCGCCGCTACCGCTACCTGATCAGGCTTATGGGCATGAGTTTCATTACACCACTGCCATCACAGAAACAGGTCAGCCTTTATTTCACGCCGCTGACCGCAACGGCACCGATTGCGGCAAGATAGGGCTGGTTAATGGCAGTGTTTATGGCTCATACGCGCATCTCATCGCCGCCGCATAAGATCACTCACCACGCTCATCTTTATTGCCTCGCTTGACCCGCAAGACATGGACATGATCCTTGTCATAAAGCGCTGAGTCGCGAAACCTATCATCATGGTTTAATCCACGACCAATAAAAATCAGCGCCGTTCGGGTGATCTTGGCGGCCATGACTTTTTTACGGATATTGGCTAATGATCCGTATAGAAACTGCTGATCTGGCCAGCCCACGCGATAGGCAATCACAACAGGACATTCAGCCCCATAAATCGGGGTCAGCACATTCTCAATCTCGCGCAGATTTCTGACCGACAGATGAATGGCAAGCGTCGCCTTTGTCCGCGCTAGATTTTCAAGCTCCTCGCCTTCTGGCATCGGTGATGATTTCATTGCCGTTCGTGTCAGAATAATGCTCTGGGTGACTTCTGGAATAGTAAGCTCTATCCCCATCTCAGCCGCCGCCGCCGCATAAGCCGGAACGCCCGGAACAATCTTATAATCAATATCATATGCCTTGAGACGTCTGATTTGTTCAGCAATTGCCCCATAAAGCGATGGATCACCAGAATGCACACGCGCCACATCATCACCGTTTTCATGGGCGGTGATAATGATATCCATAATATCATCAAGTGTCATTGACGCTGTATCCATTATGGTTTTAGCCTGACTTTCTGCCACCACGGCTGCCGGAACCAGCGACCCTGCGTAAAGGCATGTCTGGCAATGGCGGATAAGATCACGCCCTTTAACTGTGATAAGGTCTGGATCACCTGGCCCCGCACCAATAAAATAGACTGTCATTTTGCTGTCCTCTAATGATCTTTTTTATGTTCATCAATACGCTTGGCATATCCGCGCGGCGTATAAACCGCCTGCCCTGTGCCGCGCTCAAAACATCGTGACGCTGATGAGCCAACCATCACTACGGTCAGCATATCAACCTCATCAACGGACAATTCGGCGAGCGTTCGGACATGCACTTGCTCATCAGGCCGCCCTAAATTAGATGCCAGAACAACCGGCGTTGAGGCAGGCCTATGGCGCAATAGAATAGCCTTGGCTTTAGCCAGCCCTAGACGGCGGCGGCGCGATACAGGATTATAAAAAGCAATAACAAAATCACCTTCGGCGGCACCATGAATGCGCTGTTCAATATGCTCCCACGGGGTCAGCAAATCAGATAAGGAAATCGTGCAGAAGTCATGCCCCAGCAATGCCCCTGAACGCGCGGCAGCAGCTTGCAACGCTGATACTCCGGGGGCTGAGCAGACCTCAACACGGCGTGCCGCATCTGATACACCGCCATCAGATATGTCTCTGTCCAACAGCTCAAAGACCAGCGCACCCATAGCATAAATGCCAGCATCACCCGAACAGATCATCGCTATGTTACGGCCTTTCGCGGCCTCCTCCAAGGCATATCGGCATCGGTCTTCCTCTTGCCCCAAGGCGTAATCAGCACGCGGTTTATCGGCGGCAATATGACCAAGCAAATCAATATAAAGATGATAGCCAACCAGTTCATCTGCCATGCGGATCATCTGTGTCGCTTCAGGGGTTCGCCATGCGGATTGCCCGGGGCCAATGCCCACCAGCATCACCCGGCCACGTTCACGCCCAAGCTTATGTGAAGTGCTATTTTGCCCCGATGATGTGATCATATCTGGAGTAATATCTGGCGTGATAGCAAGTGCCGCCGTGGCATGGGCGGTTTTTCGCTTGCCAGCTATCATGACAGCAGACGTCCCAGCCGCCGCCAATGCCGATGCCTCAGCAACACTATGAGTGCCTATTTCATCAAACACCACCTGTGAAGGCTCGGCCACGCGCGGCGTTTCCTGGTCGAGCAATTTGGCCGAATAAAACCGCATCGGCACAGATAATTGATCAGCCATTTTAAGCACCGCCGGTTCATCCGCTTTCAGATCAACACTATATACACCAGCAATAATATGGGGCGATAAATCATGATCAGCCATCAGGCTAGCCACCAGCATCTGCATCTCAGCCACCGGACAGCCGCGTGACGCCCCTACCCCAAGGCTTGCCAAACGCGGGTGATAAACCAGATGATCCGGCGATGCAGGGTCGGGGTCAGGGTGCAAGGATAGCATGATCGAGATATCCGCCGCATCAGCCGCATCAGCCGCACCTGTTGCTGGCATAGGCTCAAGCCAGCGATGCCACATGTCAACAACGCCGCTCAAATAATCGGGCAGATCAGAGGCAACCCGAAATGAAGCACCATCATTAAGCCGTGCCATCACCGAGGCAGCCGCCTTTGGATTAGCCAAGATAAATGGCTGTGGCGGTTGATCCAGGCTGACCCCTAAGCGGATATCGCCAGCCGTTGAGATTGCCGCCATGCCGCCCGTTGTTACCGCCAGTAGACGGGCTAGCGCATTACCGCCATGATGCCCACCGAGCAGAGGAATGACGCTTGATCCATCATCAGCAATAGCAATGACAGGCGGTTCTACCCATTTATCATTAAGCTGATTAGCCACAGCCCTGATCAGTATGCCAGCCGAGCAAATGCCAATAATCGGCATTTTTACAGCAAAGCTATCCTGAATATGAGTGACCGTATTTTCAAAGACATGATGCGGCATTATTGGGTCTGTATCAAAGCTATCACTTTTCGCATGCCAGTTCAGATGATGCGCCGCCACTAGCTTGCGGGCTAGATCAGCACCATGTCTGGTCAGGCTGATAATAATCGGCGCCGAGGTCATGCTATCCGTCATCAAATCCATGGATCACTTCCTTTATAAATCAGTATCATGGAAAAATAAGGCGCATCATCTGGCGCGTCTTGCAATGGCATGACCTGTTGATGCGGTAGCGTTGCATGGCTGATATAGATCGCGTTATCGAGCAAATTCAGATCAGCGATTAGCCCGCGCAGGCGTTCCAAATGGNGGCCAAGTTTGATGATAACCACCGATTCTGATGTCGCTATGGCATCCCGCAAACGGTCGTTATCTAGCGGTGCCGCCAATACGCTCAAGACATCCAGCCGTGCCGCTAATGGCCGAAGCGCCGCCGATGCCGAAGCAACAAGCGATGAGACACCAGCGATCATTTCAACCTCAACCTCATCCCGAAGCCGCGCCAGAAGATACATGAATGAGCCATAGAATAACGGATCACCCTCACATAAAACGGCAACATCATGCCCGGCATTGAGATGAATGAGCAGGTCCTCTGCNGCCTGATCATAGATCGCTTGCGCTGGCGCTCGGCCAGAAACCATGGGAATGATAATAGGTATCTCAATCGCATCATCGCGAATAGCATCAGCCATGATCTGACGCGAAAAACTGTCGCCTTGATCAGGCGCTGGATACGCCACAACCTTGGCTTCACTGACGAGGCGCCACGCTTTGCGCGTGACTAATTCTGGGTCACCGGGGCCTGTGCCGATACCAATTAACTTGCCGCGTTTAACCGTCATCTATCGGTTTCCTTTTCCCCTAATCCTTTTTCCTCTAATTCTTTTTCCCCTAATCCTTTTTCTAAAACCCATTGCGTGACAGGCATCGCACTACGCCAGCCATAATAAGGCCCAACAGGATCAGCATGGCTAACCGCAATTCGGATCAGCCTGCCGCCATGATGCTGATGCAATTGCAGCAATATCGCTTCACTTTCCAGCGTCACCG
Organism: SAR116 cluster bacterium; assembly: GCA_002691725.1. Lineage (GTDB taxonomy): Bacteria > Pseudomonadota > Alphaproteobacteria > Puniceispirillales > UBA1172 > UBA12202. The sequence goes on from NZIT01000090.1 coordinate 38,814, forward strand.
CATTGACCACCAAACGGCCACCAGATTTCAGCCGCGACATCACCAGTTCAGCCAGATCAACGCTCAACCCACCACCAATAAAGACCGCATCAGGGCAATCAAGCTCCGCCGCTAGTGGCAGGTTTTCGCCTTTCACCCCAGCCCATTTTGGAACGCCTAACTTTATGGCATTAGCTTCAGCCACAGCTAATCTGTCGGCGCGTTGCTCCACCCCAATGGCACGAGCATCGGCGGCGGCACGCATCCATTCAATCCCAATAGACCCAGACCCGCATCCTAAATCCCATAATAGCTGACCCGATACAGGCTTGAGCCGCGCTAGCGTAATGGCGCGAATATCAGATTTTGTCAGCTTGCCGTCACTGTCATAAGCGTCATCAGGAAGCCCCGGAACAGACGGATAAAATCCTGGCATGATATCTGGACAAGCAACGGCGAGAACATGAAAATCGGCGACTTGCGGCGGCTTTTTCGCCCAGTCGGTCGCGCGCCCGTCAACCCTTGTTTCCGCATCACCGCCAATATGCGCCAATGCCGCCATTGCTGCTGTGCCTGCCCCAATAGCAACCAATTGCTCTGCCACTTGCGCTGGTGTGGCGGCGCTATCAGCCAAGATCAATAATCGCGCCGATGGCATGATAGCGGCTCGGATCATCTCAAGAGGCCGGCCATGCAGCGTCATGGCATGAAGATGTGCCATCGGCCAACCCATGCGGCTAGCCGCTAATTGAAACCCTGATGGGGCTGGCTCAATCCGCATCTCATCACTTGGGATGCGCNTCACTAAACTGCTTCCTGCGCCATACCAAAGCGGGTCACCAGTTGCCAATATAACGGTTGGCTTGCCTCTCCACGCCTCTAATACATCATAAATCTGGCGAAATGGGCGCGGCCAAGTGATCAGCTCAGCATTGAGTGTCATATCATCTAAAGCGGCGATGAGGCGGTCTGGGGCAATGATATGCTGTGCCGCTAAAATCCTGTCTTTCTGGTCAGCGTTAAGATCAGATAAGCCTGCCTCTCCAACGCCTATGATATCAAGCCAGATCATAGCCGATCACCACGCTCTGTTGCTGACGCCATGATGGTGAGGGCGTTAACCGCCGCCGCCGCCATGGCAGAACCGCCACGCCTGCCTTTCAGGGTAATAAATGCCGAGTTATGCGCGGATTCAATAAGCGCTTGTTTCGATTCAGCCGCGCCAACAAATCCAACAGGAAAGCCGAGTATCCCCGCAGGTTTCGGCCAGCCTGAGGCCAAGCGCTCAAGCAAGTGAAACAATGCCGTCGGGGCATTGCCAAATGCGACAATCGCATCCTCAATATGCGGCAGCCAAAGTTCAACCGCCGCCGCCGAACGTGTTGTTTCAAGCCGCTTGGCCGCGCTTGCCACATCAGCATGATTAAGCGTTACGATAATCGGATTTTGGGCAGGCAGAAATCTTGACGTGATGCCGGAGCCTAGCATCTGGCAGTCACATAGGATTGGCTTGCCCCTGGACAAACTGCTGACCGCGCGGTCAATAATATTGTGTGACCATATCAGGTCATCAATGACATCAGGCATGGCGGAGGCATGAATAATCCGTTCAACCAATGGCGCTATGCTTGGCGGCAAATCGGCTAATGCAGGAACCGCCGCGCGCACCCGTTCAAAGGATTGGGTATAAATGGCATCTGGGTCCTTGATATAATCAAAGAAGGTTGCCATCAATTTTTATCTTTTGGCCTATTCAATACTGATTTTGGCCCAAGGGGATGATTAGCTTGTGGATAGGGATGGTGATGATGATCATGCCCGTGGTCGTGCGAGTGATCATGCCCGTGATCATGTGAGTGGTCGTGCCCGTGGTCGTGTGAGTGATCATGATCATGATGGTCTGCATTTAGCCGACATTCCCCTGTACAGAAGGTTGTACACAGCTGACAATCCTCAACATTACTACCCGGTGCGGATACGCCTTTGCCTTCAACATGATGGTGATGACTTTCCTGGGGTAGCCCGACCTCATCCTCAAAGCCGAGAACGGCGCTTCGATATTTACACATCGAGCAGTTCATATTGTTCGATCCATTTAAGATTTCATGGACACGCTCAACAAAGGTTTCAATGACCTGATCATGATCATTGAGATATCCAGCCTTCACGAATGATATATTGGGGTGACGTTCAGCCACGGCATCGGTAAAGCCATAAATCCGGTCAATCAGGATACCTGAAAACAGAAAATATGGAAAAACCACAATCCGCTTAAAGCCAAGTTTTGTCACATTTTCAAGGCATGGTTCAACGAGTGGAAAAGTGACGCCAGAAAACCCTGTCTCACACCAGCCAAGCCCCAGACTTTCCACCAGCATCCGCGCGACCTTTGCTACATTGGAATTGGCATCAGGATCAGAAGACCCACGCCCAATAACAACAAGACAGGTATCATGACGCGCCACCACACCTTCGGCTTTATCGGCGGCATCAAGCGCTGCTGTGACACGGTCACCC